>JAGQOZ010000438.1 GCA_020426955.1 Planctomycetales bacterium | reverse complement strand
GGCAATGACATCCGCATCGCATTCGTCCGCATCATCAAACATCAGGATTGTGGGGATGCGTTGGTAGCGAAGCGTCGCCAGCTGGTCTTGAATACGCCGCCAGATGGAAACGATGTTTTCTCGTTCCGAAGGATGGCTTCCCAAACCGACGGCCAGCTTCCATAAGAATTCATCGGCGGTTAACGACGTCAAGTTGATTTGCGTAACGTGCGCACCTTGCTTCTTGGCTGCCCGAGCGAACACTTCCAAGGTCAACGATTTCCCGCTGCCCGGTTCTCCGAACAAAATGCCAACTCGGCGATGATTGGTGACCAAGTACTCCATTCTGGCCAACGCCTCTTGATGCGATTCGCTGGCAAAGAATCCCGTTGGATCTACATGATTTCCAAACGGTACTTGGGACAGACCCCAATATTCGAGCTGAACCATGATTGTGCTATCTTTCGCTCAAAATTCCCTGAACCGTGACGCTCGGCAGCTGTTGCCATCTTGCTTGCGTAGCTGAATGACAGCCGCCGTCTATTCGTCAAATTTCACGTCCATTGTCCAGTTCGGACGACTCCGACAACACTCTTCAGTCATTTCCGCCAAGCCGAGAAATCAAATGCTACTGTCCTTTCAGTGACAGCACGAACTGGGAAATCCTGGCGAATTCGGTAAGAGGCTCGCGGCGCCATCCGGGGAAACGGATACAATATCGGGCGATTTTAAGCGAATGCATACTGTCATTCGTTCGCTCCCAAAAAACTGCTGACAACAACCAAGTATGTTTACTCGAATCCATCCTTTCTTCCGGGCCTTTCCGCTCGCAAGCACTATGAAAAATCGGCGATTACTATTCAACAATACCGTGCTGCTGTTGTTCTGTTCCTTGGCCATTCTGTTCCATGTGTCGTGGGCGGCAGCGCAACAAGCAACCGAAATTCGGTCCATTGAAGACGTGATCACGCAGTGGTCGCCCGAACAACACCTTTATGTTCGAGGAGACTTGGGCATCGGCCGTCAGCAGTTAAGCGACTTGGAAGCGTGGCTGGATCAGCATGGTCCGCATTGGGTGGTGGTCTTGCTGCAAAACGCGCAACACGATGTCTATCGGACTGCGGACAATCGAGTCTACCGAGACATGGATGCCGTGGAATATGCCCTTGGTCATGGCCTGGCCAATCGCACTCGTTTCGGCCAACTGGAACATCCCGTTACCGGCGAAACAGACGGCGCCGTCTTTGTGTTGTTCTTACAAGAGCGAAAGTTTAGCTACTACGGTTCGGACGCGCAAGATCGCCGAGATCTGGGCGAAGCGCAGTGGATTGGCGAATTAGACGCTCCGGCTATTCGAGCGATGCGAGGCGGCGGACGTATTTTGGATGCGGTAAAAGACACCGTTTCCAATATCAATCGTCGTTTGAACGACACCATTGCCAAGGAGCAGGCCCAAGCCGAACGGGTTCAGCGCGAACGGGAACGAGCGATGCTGGAATTTCAAAACGACCTGCAGATTGCTCGCGAAAAAATTGGACTCGTTCAAGCCGAAGCGGCCGAATATCAGTCCCAATACGCGCAGGCCGACGGGGAATTGGTGCAACCGCCGTTGGATGAAGTTCGCCAAGAACTAGATCAATTGGCCCAAGAGGTCTCGCCCGAATCGGTTCGCGCAGGTATCAACAAAGCATCGCAACTGATTTCTCAACTGGACGGTTTTCTAAATTCGTATGCGGACTATCGTTCGCTCGATGACACCGCACAAGCGCTGCAAACACAAATTGCGGAGTTGGCGGCCAGCCCGGTTGCGCGCCCGTTTACTCAAGACGCCAAGACGCAACTGCAAGAAGCGCTGGAACTGAGAACGGCTGGCAATCGAGGCCTTATGGCTAAATTGGACCAAATCAATCTGACTCTTTCCAACGCCAAGTCGGCTATCGAACAAGAACGATTGCGTTTGAAAGCAGAAGCCACTCGTCGGCAAATCATTCGCGGCACGCTGTTGACGGCGGCGATTGTCGCGGCCCTAGCGGCGCTAGTGGTCTTGTATATTTTGAATCGCAGACGGCTACCAGCCAAGAAAAAAGCGTTGGCCACGTTTGCGGAACGCGAAGCGTCGGTAAAGACCGAAATGGAAAACGTACTGCAGCTGTTTACTCGCAGCGGCGAAATTCTGGGTTCAAAGGATCGCATTATTGATCGAGGTTACGAAGGTGCGACCAAGCAGCTAAGCAACGCCGCGTTTCAAAACGTGGACGATTTGTTGATTATCTCCAATGAAGTGCAACGCGTTTTGGGCGAAGCGAGCCAACTGATTCAACCAACTTCACCGTTAGCAAAGCTGAAGAACTTGTTCAGCGCCGTGGCGTATGAACAAGGCGTGAATCGCTTGTCTGGCGAACCGCTGAAATTCGATCGAAATCAAGGCATTCCCCAAGTGCTGCAAAATGGCGAAGCCAGCACCGGCGAACCAGCCGAATTCGTCACATCAACCTTCGAAAAAGTGTTTGGTGTGTTTCGTGACCGGACTCAGACCACCTTTCACATGCTGGACACCATCGAAAATAGCTTGCTGGAAGTCAATGATCGCTTGGCGGAACTTCGCGCCAAAATTGATCAAGTCAGCACGGCAGACCAACAGTTGAATCAGCACACACTGGAAGACGGTTTTTTTGACGTGCCGCACTTGTTTGATCAACTGCTACCTTCAGTCAATCAAGATTACGATCAGGCAGACAAAATTGCGGCGTCCGATCCGGTCCACGCGGTCCAACAGTTCTTGGCCGATGGTTTTCGCAAAGCCCAAGAAACGTTGGGCGTGATTGAAGTCCTGCAAGATGCTCGAGAAAACGTCTTTCCCAATTTCGACCAACAAGCGCCGGAATTGAAGCAACGCGGGTATCAAACCGATTGGATTCCCGCTGCCATTCACAGTTTAGGAGCCCAAGCGGACGACCTTTTCAACTTGGCCTGTCAGCGAACCATTGCAGCAGATACGTCGTCACTGCGCGCTGCGCTGAACGATTTGGCCAGGCGAGTGAAAGAAAGCTCGCAACTAGCGGAACAGCTTGAACAACAGCATCAACCGCTGTTGGATCAAGTGGAAACGGCCATTCAAGACGCTCGCGAAGAAACCAGTCAAAGACTGGGATTGTCACCAGACCAAACTCTGGTGGAACTTGACGCCGACCCAGATTTTCATCTCCAGGCGGCCAGACAGCAGTTTACTTCGGCGCAAGCGTCGTTGCAGCAAGGTGCGTCGGACGCTGCGGTAGCCGCCATAGATGTCTTGCTGAATGAAGCAGGTCAAGCGCAAGCGATCGTCGATTCCACTCGGAAAGGCTTGGCCGAATTCGACGACTTGGTACGGCAGCGACAACATCGTTTGACGGAGTTACAGCACAGTTTGCCGCGTCGCGAAACGCAACTGGATAAAGCGGTTCGCCATTTCGCACTTTCTGCTTTGTTCTTCAAGGCCAGCGATGCCAGCTATCCGAATCCAGACGCCACATTGCAGTCGCACTGGCAGCAGTGCCAAGAGGTTGTCCGTCAGTGTCAGCATACGCTGGAGGAATCGGGCCGAGTCTTTCAAGACGGAAAAGTACTGAAGGCGATCCAATGGTTAGAAGATTGCGAAGCCAACATGGGGCAGGCCGATCAGCTATTGCAGGAAATGGATTCACACGTGGCACGCTTGGCATCTCAGTCAGAAGCCAATCAAGCCATGCTGACGGAGTTAGAACGCCGTCTCGTTTCGCTCCAGTCAGAAATCCAGGATCGTCGCACCATGCAGGATACCATGCGTGAATTCGACCATGCGACCGACGTGTTTCAACAAGCAGCACAACGCATGCAGCCGCACGGTTCGAACCGAGATCCCTTTTTGAATCAATCGCAATTGCATGACGTCGACGCCCGATTGGATCAATTGCACGCGGCCATCCAAGCAGACCGAGAATCGCATTCGGAAGCGAGTCGAGCTGTGGCGGGAGCGGAAGGACAGCTCGACATGGGTCGGCGACTCACACATCAAGCTCGAACCGACGGCATTCCGGATAGCAGCGCCACCACGGCGGCAGTGCGAGCGATCGAATCTTTGGAAAACGGTGTGCAGAACTTGCGAAGGCAGTTGAACGATGCTCACGGCGATTGGAAACAGATTGACGAACAGGCCGCTCGATTGCACGCGCAGTTAGGAGTGGAAACGGGCAAGTTGCGTGGCGAACTAGATCGAGCACAACAGTCGGTGTCGTTGTTAGAGCAGGCGTCGCGCGATGTCTTTCGAGCCAGCGGATGGTCCGGGCGGTATGGAATCCGAGTGGGGGGTTCGCCGGGCGTGGCGGAATTGGAACGAGCCAGACGGGCGCTGCAAAGTGGCGACTACAACATCATGGTCGACTTAGCTCGTGCCGCTGCCATGGCCGCGCAATATGCCATTCAGCAGGCGGAACGCGAAGTCGAGCGGCGTCGGCGCGAAGAACAGCGGCGTGAAGAAGCAGAACGACGACGTCGCATGCGGAAGTCGGGCGGCGGTATTTCGATCGGTGGTGGCGGATTTGGCGGCGGTGGTGGTTTTGGCGGGTTCGGTGGCGGAGGTTCGTCCAGCAGCTCCAGCTCGGGCGGCTCTGGTTCCGGGTTTTCGCGTTCCGGCTGGTAAAACACACTCTGGTTTTCGTGCTCGCAGAGCACACTTCCCGCGTCATTCGGCACATCTTGGACCGATTTTGAGCAAGCGGTATGATACGCGGTTCCAGCACGGCGTAGGTTCGACCTTGACGAACCGAGCCTGAAACGTGAAGAACGGTTACGTAGGTCAATTGAAGGGTGCAAGCGATGTCCGAGTTTCGAACGGAACGAGATTCCATGGGTGAAGTGCAAGTTCCGTCTCAGGCGTATTACAGCGCACAGACGCAACGAGCGGTGGAAAATTTTCCTATCTCCGGCTGGGAACTTCCCACGGAATTGATTCGAGCGATGGGGGTTGTCAAATTTGGCTGTGCCGTGGCCAATCGTGATTTGGGTAAATTGACCGGTTCGGGCAAGAACCCGTTGAATGACCAGCAAGTGGAAGCATTGCTAAAGTCATGTCAGGAAGTGGCGGCGGGACAATTCGATGGCGAATTTCCCATCGACGTGTTTCAGACGGGGTCGGGCACGTCCAGCAATATGAATGTGAACGAAGTGATTTCGAACCGCGCCATCGAAATCTTGGGCGGTGATCGGTTTTCGCAAGAAAAGCCTGTTCATCCCAATGACCATG
>JAGQOZ010000437.1 GCA_020426955.1 Planctomycetales bacterium | reverse complement strand
ATCGATGACAGCTTGGCTCATTCGCTGAAGCTTCGCGTCACCGCACCGGCTCAGGTCATCCTGCACCCCACCTTACCAACTTCACCACTGCCGACCAACGCGGCGCTGCAAGGGCAGACGCCCGTGAACGACACCACTGGCTTATCCAACTTTGTGGATAACTAAATGTGGTTGGCACTAATTGGCGGCCAAACTGGCGGCGCTGGCACTAACTGGCGGTATCACTTCCGCCATTCTCGGTGGCGACCTTGCGGATTAGGTTAGCACGTGAAATGGGTAAGGTCCTTCGTGAGGTCGAGTTGTACCGCTTGGCGATCTGTTCGGTTTCGAACCGGAAAGCTCGAGCATTCCCTGGCACTTCTGCCGCTCAATCGCCCCGATTTCGATACACGTTATTGAAATATCTGGATCGCCCCGTAGAATCATCGAATGTTCATGAAAAATTCACGAATTATTCACTTTAACGGGCGGGCGATCACTTGGATATCAAGACCATCACAAACCTGGTTTGTGAAATCCTAGGCGGATTGGGGATTTTTCTACTGGGCCTGAAGTACATGTCGGAAGGCATGCAGGCTGTTGCGGGCAGCAGTTTGCGCAGGATGATTGCCGTGGCCACCAGTAATCGATTGTTGGCTACTTGCGTGGGCGTGATTGTGACGTGCATTGTCCAATCCAGTTCGGTGACGACAGTCATGGTTGTGGGGTTTGTCAACAGCGGCGTAATGTTGCTGTCGCAAGCCATTGGCGTGATCATGGGCGCGAATATTGGGACAACCATTACCGGTTGGATTCTGGTCTTAAAGATTGGCAAGTACGGTTTGCCGCTGTTGGGCGTCGCCGCGTTTGTCTATTTGTTTTCTCGCAATGACCGATGGCGATATCGCGCGATGGCAATCATGGGCATCGGCATGGTCTTCTTTGGTCTCGAAATCATGAAGGACGCGTGTGCCATTATCAAGAGTCTGCCCGAATTCGAAGCTTGGTTTCAACGCTTTCAAGCAGATACGTATTTGGGCGTGCTCAGCTGTGCGATGGTGGGCTGTTTTCTGACGGTGATTGTGCAGTCTTCGTCCGCAACGTTGGGGATCACCATTTCATTAGCGACGCAAGGATTGATTTCGTACGAAACCGCCGCCGCGCTGGTCTTAGGCGAAAACATTGGTACCACCATCACCGCGTTCTTGGCTTCGATCGGCGCCAACACGAATGCTCGTCGCGCAGCCTACTTTCATGTGATTTTCAATATGATGGGTGTGTTATGGATTACGGCCATATTCCATTGGTATATCGACGGCATTCAATGGTTGGTGGAAACGGAGTTCATGCAGTGGTTGCTGGGTGAAGATCTTACGGACGCGGTGATGAGCGATGGAACGCCGGTCTATCCCAATATCACGGCTGCCATTGCCGCTACACATAGCGTGTTCAATGTTGCCAATACCTTGATGTTTCTGCCGTTCTTGCCCGTCTTTGTCAAACTGCTGACTCGGCTGGTTCCAGCGAAAGAGATCGGCGAAATGACTCGGTTGACAGACTTGGACGTACGCATGCTGGAAACTCCGTTGTTGGCCATCGAACAATCTCGAAACGAGCTCAAGAAGATGGGCGAAGATTGCATTCAAATGCTCGGTTGGTGTGCCGAACTCGTAGAGCAAGACGAACCAGACAAGTCTTTAGGAGACAACCTGCGGCGAACCGAACAAAAGCTGGACGCAGTGCAGGATGAAGTGGCCGAATTCATCACCAATCTGCTTTCCGGAAACGTGCCCCACGCCGTGGCCGAAGACGCTCAGCACCAAGTGCGCATGGCCGATGAATATGAATCGGTCAGTGACTACATTGCCAATCTGGATAGCTTCGACCGGAAACTGCGTCGAGACGGATTTCGGTTTACGGAAGAACAACGTTCCGATTTAGTAGCCCTGAATCGACACGTGACGGACTATTTGCGAGACATCAACGTGGCATTGGCCAAAGATAATCGCAACGTGCTGTTGGACACGGAAACCAAGGCGGCTCGGATACGAGTGCAAATCAAGCAACTTCGCCGAAAACACTTGGAAGAACTGTCCAACGGTGCTTTGTCACCGCCGGTGATTGTCGCCTGGCTGGCCGCGCTGAACGCTTATACTCGAGTTCGAGATCACGCCCAGAATATTGCCGAAGCCATTGCGGGCAACAAGTAATCGCGAACCCTGCCGTGCGAATCGTTCGAAATGCATTCGGTTCGCTCGGATTTGTCATCATCAACAATCACGAAGAATCTCGATTGCCGCGTTGCGTCCACAAGTTCCCATGACGCCACCGCCGGGATGGCTGGCAGCACCGCACAGGTACAGGCCTTTCACGGGAGTGCGATGATCGGCCCAGCCTGGCACCGGACGGAAGCTCATCAGCTGATTGAAATTCATCGCTCCCTGCATGATATTGCCGCCTGTGATGCCGTAGGTGCGTTCCAAATCCAACGGACTTAACACTTGACGATGGATAATGGCGTCCGGGACGTTGGGTGCGTAACGAGCCAACAGGTTGATGCAGCGGTCCGCAAAACCTTCCTTTACATCGTCCCAACATCCGTCGGCCAATTGGTACGGCGCGAACTGGACAAACATGGACATCACGTGTTTGCCTGCGGGAGCAATGGTCGAATCGACGCTGGTCGGCAGCGTCATTTCCAGCACCGGTTCTTCGCTGGGACGGCCATACTTCGCGTCATCGTAGGCTCGTTCAATAAAATCTAACGTCGGCGAAATGTGCATCGTACCGTGGTGGTGTGGCGCAATTCCGTGACTTGGTTGGCAAGTGAATTGAGGTGGTTCGGACAGGGCCAAGTTGATTTTGGCGGAAGCAGACGAATAGTCTATGTTCGCCACGGCATTGCGGAAATATTCTGGTAGCGCACTGGGGTCCAGGAATTTTTGGAACGTTAGATTCGCATCAACACTGGAGGCAATAATTGGCGCTTCAATGATACCGCCACCCGACAGTGTCACGCCTGACACTTTGTTGTCATTCGTCAAAATAGCGGCGACGGGTGTTTCGCGTAGAATGGTGACACCTAAATCATGACACGCCTTTTCCAAAGCGTCGGCGAGACCGCCCATGCCGCCTTGCACGTATCCCCAAACACCTCGAGCACCGCCGGCTTCGCCCATAACGTGATGCAGCAGTACATATGCGGTTCCGGGCGAAGAAATGGATGCGAACGCGCCGATAATGGCGTCGGTAGCCAGGGTGGCGCGGAGCACTTCTGCTTCGAACCAGCGTTCCAGGATCGGTCTGGCGGCGCCGGTCAGCAATTCCACGGCGGCAGGAAAGTCTTCGCCCAGCGCTGACATGGCTTTGTACAGTTGCATCATTTTACCGACGTCGCGCATTTTCTTGGCGATGCCAATCTTGCGCCATTCGGCTGGCAGCGGCAACGAATCGGGCGCCGCTTGTTCCAAAACCGGTTCGATGGCCTCCGCCACTCGTTCCAACAGCTGGTTGTACAGCGGATAGCGCGTTGCATCGCGTTCGCTAAACTTACTGATTTCGGTTTGGCAAGCTGACATGTCGGGCCCCAAAGTCAGACTGCGACCGTCCAGTAGCGGAGTAAAGCTGGACGGATTTCTCGGCAGAATGGTCAGACCATATTGTTTCAGTCTCAGGTCTTGCATGATGGACGGCAAGAACAAGCTAATCACATACGCTGCGGTCGATACTTTATAGCCAGGCCAAAGTTCTTCCGTTGTGGCGCAACCGCCCAACACGTGCCGTCGCTCTAACACACAGACTCGTTTGCCCGCTTTGGCCAAATACGCTGCGGTGACCAAACCGTTATGCCCACCGCCAATGACCACACAATCGTAAGAACCGTTTGCCATGTCTTAGATTCCTCATGTCTGAAAATCTGCCTCTTCGAACAATCGGACATACAGAATTGCGAATTGCTTCATTTTGCAAGTTGAATGATTCTGCGGATTATTGCGGCGTGGCTTAGCAAAGCGGACGACATCAGGACAACGAACACCACGAATGCATGTCTTATTGCCGGACAGTACCTGCCACTTTGATGCTGAATTGATTCTGGTGGTGACGGACGTTGTTGGTCGTCCCGGGGCTAGGAAAAATGACTCGGGCTACGCTTTGGTGCTGAACGAGCTGCATGCCGAGCTACTACGCCATTAGAAGCTCGAATCGCAAGTGAGGAAGAAAGACAAACGTCGACGAACTTTAGCTTTAGCGCTGGAACCCGAGTTCTATTTCAAACGACACCGCACTGGTTGTTTTCTTGGTTCGAACCGAATCTTGACTGTCGCCAAATTCGTCCGAACGCACCGAAAAGACAGCGTCCGCCAAAGAAGCTCGATCTGCCGTAGCGGCTGTCGCGGCGGTTACTGGTTCGTCTGGTTCTGCTTCGGCCTTGGCTTGCGAATCGAGGAAATTGATGACCAGCAAGGCATCAATCGGAGAAACAAATCCATCGCCCGACGTATCGACAAAAGGTGCTTGGTCCTTGGTAGCGGGTAGCTCTTGAGCACCTTGGGAATTCAGAAAGTTGATCACTTGCAACGCATCGATGGGTGACACAAAGCTGTCACCATTTACATCCATGGCGTTGGTGGGATTCTGCCACGGTGTGTCGCCACCACTTGGCGAAGCCGCGTCGACCAGCATCTGTTTCATGGTGGCATAGTTATCTGGTTCGGCCAAATCGTGAACGGTCAGGTTGTAAGTGGCAACATGCTCGCCTTCCGCATCGAGAATCCAAACGTCTCGATATTCGATCTGCCACAAATCGTACCAAACGTCGGATACGTCATTTTGGTCGCTGTCGACGTCCTGAAGCCAAGGTAAGTCTCGACCATCCGTCATATTCGGATTGCCAGATTCTTGCTTGATCTCGTTCACCCCCAGAATATGGATGTTGAGGTCCGAACGTTCTGAGGCCAATTCTTTCGACATTTGATCTAGATAGCCAAACTGGCTACTGCAGTAGCCTCACGTCGCGTGTCCGAAGTACCAAGCGGATACTTCGCCAAGAAAATCGCTGGGTGATATTTCTTGTCCAAACGAGGGCGATGTTTCGTTCTGGTCGACCAATGTGAAATCCGGAAGAGTCAATTCACCTTCCGCTTGGTCCGAAGCCACGTCTACAGCGGCTGCCAATGCCGAGTCGAAACAGTACCGAGTTTCAAAGGACTCAATTCCAGCAATTCTGTGCGAACGTCTCATCTCATTACCTTTTGGCCGA
>JAGQOZ010000436.1 GCA_020426955.1 Planctomycetales bacterium | reverse complement strand
AGAAAGCGACATGATCATTCGCACCATTCGCGATATCTTTTCGTCGGACGTAGACGCCATCTACATTGACGAACCATCGGCCTTCGCGCGAGCCAAAGAGTTTTTGGAATTGATCATGCCCAAGCAAGTGGAACGGCTCCATCTGTATGAAGGCAAAGAGCCGCTTTTCCATCGCTACCGCCTGGAGCAAGAAATTGCCAACATCCACCGCCGCGAAGTCAAATTGGAAGACGGCGGATCGATTGTCATCGACTCCACCGAAGCGTTGGTAGCAATCGACGTTAACAGCGGAAACTTCCGAACCGACGACTCGGCCGAAGAAACTGCCTACCAGTTGAATATCTCGGCGGCCAAAGAAATCGCTCGACAACTTCGACTCCGAGACCTCGGTGGCGTCATCGTCAACGACTTTATCGATATGCGACGCGACCGACATCGTCGTAACGTAGAACGAGCACTGCGGGACGCCATGAAACGAGATCGCGCCAGAACCAAGATCCTTCGAACTAGTCCTTTTGGTCTGATCGAGATGACTCGGCAACGCGTTCGTCCCAGCTTGAAACGCAGCGTTTTTGCCGATTGCCCCTGCTGTAATGGTCGAGGCGTGGTGAAGACAGACGAAAGCATGTCGATCGAAGTGATCCGCATGCTGATGCTAGCAGGCCAGAATCCGGAAGTGTGCCGAGTGAGCGTGAAAGTGAACGACGCCGTGGCAGCTTACCTAAACAACCGAAAACGTAAAGAACTGGCCGGTTTAGAGGACGAAGGCAGCATGAACATCCAGATTTTTGGCGTAGAAAATTCTTTCCCAGAATTTCTTGAGATCAAGTGTTTTGACAAACGAAATAACGAAGTTGAAATGCCCTAATAGCCGCAAACGGGACTCGACCAGAATGGTTCGCGCGGCTATATTGCCGGATTACCAAAAAACGAGTCCTTTCCGGGTAATCTGTACGAAAAACTCGAAACCATCCAAACAGTGTCGTAGGTTGATTGATGTACGCGATTATTGAAGACGGCGGTCGCCAATACAAAATTCAGGAAGGGCAAGAAATTGCCGTGGATTACCGTGAAGGAAAAGCGGGCGACAAAATTGAATTCCCCAAAGTATTAGCCGTTTCCTCGGGTGACAGCCTCACTCTGGGAAAGCCCACCGTTGATGGTGCCAGCGTTTCGGCCGAAGTGGTCGGCGTGGAAATGGGCGACAAAATCTTCATCCAGAAGTTTCGTCGTCGTAAGAATGCTCGCCGCCGCACTGGTCATCGCCAGATGTACACCAAAGTGAAGATTTCAAAAATCGAGTCGTAATATTTCGTCTTGATAGAAATAGATTTGATAGGCCAGAGCTCGCTCTGGCCTTATTTTTTGGACTCGCGTAGTGGACATGGTCGACCGAGTCTGATAGCTTACCGCCAACATCACTTGGGTGGCCAAACCCATTGTCTGCGGTTTGGTGAAAAGGGAACTTCGGTGCAATTCCGAGACGGCCCCGCCGCTGTGAGCGAACGAAAAGAACGTGCCTCCTCTGACATGCCATTGACTTGTTTCGAATCGAAAGAAGTCGAGAAGGCTTGGCAAGTTTAGTTCGCAAGTCAGAAGACCTGCCTAAGGTGATTTGATGCAAATGCCTGCGATGGGACGGCATTGCTCAGACTTGATCTCAAAGGACCGCTAATTCCGACCTGCGTTTGATGCGTCGTCGCTGGTGCACGTCTAAACGTGGCGCTGGAGGTTCGTATCAATCGAAGTCGTGATTGCGCATTCGATATGAAAGTGAAAACCCGCCGCTCGCAACAACGCCAAGGCTTTACCATCGTGGAACTTCTGGTGGTGATAGCCATCATCAGTGTTCTGATGGGTTTGCTGTTGCCCGCAGTGAATGTGGCACGCGAAGCCAGTCGGCGGACAACATGCCAAAATAATTTGCGACAAATTGGAATCGCACTCAATGCTTATCACCAACAATATCAAGCGTTTCCACCTGGCGGCGTGGAATGGCGGCCTCCGCGTGATCACACCAAACGGCAACTCGCTTGGTCCGCGTTTCTACTGCCTTTCCTGGACGAACAAAATTTGTATGACCAGCTAGATCTGCAACAAGCTTTTGATAGTCCCGCGAATGCAGCGGCCGCGGCAAAAATCATCTCCGTTTATATCTGCCCGTCAGGTGAACGAACAGATTCGTTGGTAGAAGGCCGAGGCCCCTGTGACTATGGCGGCATTTATGGCGAACGCATCTCTAGCCCCAACAGTCCTCCCAAAGGCATCATGCTTTACGATCGAAAGATCCGTGCTGCCGAAATCCGCGACGGCCTCACACACACGCTGATCATTGCCGAAGACACCGCTTGGCCCGAAGGGCAATGGATCAACGGTCGCAATCTGTTTGACCAAGCGTTCGGCATTAATCAAGCGCCAAAATTTGAAAATGATATCCGCAGCCACCATCCCGGTGGCGCACATGGATTATTGGCAGGCGGAGCGGTTCGATTTCTGACCGATCAGACGGAACTAAAAATTGTAGCCGCACTTTGCACTCGCGCCGGCGGGGAAACAATCGCTGATCCCTAGATCAATAACATCGCCGTTGTTCTGATTCAAAATCTACTATGAGCATAATTCTGCTGAGGAAATAAGGAGTTCTTGCGTGACATGTTACCGAACCGTTTGGCAATTTCTAAGGACCGTCGCTTTGTCGGCCCTGTTGGCAAATTCGATAAACGCGGCCACGATTGTCGACTTCGAAGATCTGACGTTAGCCGCGGAATCTGCAGCACCCGGTAATGCCGGTCAATCGCCCTTCCTCAGCCACGGTGTAGAATTCAATCGAACGTACGTGACCGATTTTGATTGCTGCCCCGGCGCTTGGGCCTACAGCAATCAAACCGATACCGTGACACCGGGATATCTGAACTCTTATTCCGCTGTCTCGGCCAATGGTGGCGGGGCGAACGGTTCCGCCAACTATGCGGTCGCTTACAATTCGTTTCTGGGCGAAGCCACCGTCACACTTCCGCAAGTCGCAACCGTGGAAGGAGCCTACTTGACGAATTCCACGTATGCTTATCGAGCGATCGTGGATGGAGTCGATTCGGCCGATCCCAATAACCCTCGGCAGTTCATTGACGGACCACTGGCAGACGGTGGATTCGTGAAGCTCGAGATTTTCGGACTGAATCAAGCCGGAGAAACGGTCGGTTCGGTCGACTTTTTCCTGGCTGACTATCGCAACGGACGAGTTGCCATCCAAGACTGGACCTGGGTAGATTTAAGCGGCCTGGGGAGCGATATTCGACAGCTGCAATTCCAAATGGAATCCACTCAGCAAAACGAATTTGGCATGGCCACGCCCAGCTATTTTGCGATGGACAATCTAACGGTCGCCTACGTGCCCGAACCTAACCGCGTGAGCTGGCTGGTCGCAGTGTTCCTACTAGCGAAAACCCGAATTCGCACGAAACGAGATCGACATTGAATCACCCCGAACCCTCAGGCCAAGACCAAGCGGCCGAACACAACCGTCGCGCGTGGGATCGTTTGGTTCGAAACAAACAGCGGTTTACTCGGCCCGCTAAGGACGACGAATTCCACGATCCACTGAAAGTCTTAGACGGCAATCGTTGGTTGGGCAACGCCGTCCTAGGCGCTCAATTGCTGTGCTTGGCTGCCGGCGGTGGCAGACAAGCTCCACTGTACGCTGCGGCAGGCGCAAAGGTGACGGTGGTTGATATCAGTGCCGAACAGTTGTCACTGGACCGTCAAGTTGCGGCGGAAAAAGACTTGGATATTTGCACCGTGCAAACGTCTATGGATGACTTAAGCATGTTTGCGGATCAGGCGTTTGACATTGTCATCCATCCGGTTAGCACGTGCTACTTACCCAAGATCGCTCCGGTCTACCGCGAAGTTGCCAGGATCACTCGGCCACACGGTTTGTACATCAGCCAGCACAAGCAACCCACCAGTCTCCAAGCCAGCACGCTGCCGTCGGAGAACGGCTATGAACTGCTGACGCCTTATTATTGTGAAGCGCAACCGCTGCCCGCGGTTCAGGGAAGTCTGCATCGCGAAGAAGGAACGCTGGAATATCTGCATCGCTGGGATCAGTTGATCGGCGAAATGTGTCGAGCCGGATTCGTCATTGAAGATCTGACTGAACCTTGTCATGCGAATTCGCAAGCGGCCATCGGCACGTTTGCTCATCGCAGCACCTTTGTGGCCCCGTATGTTCGCATCAAGGCCCGACGCATGGCCAGCCCGGCGGCGAATCGAGTTTGGTTGCCCGAATAATTTACCGAACAGGCCGTGGAGTGACGAGCCAAGAACTGTGATTATTAGGCGCAGACAAAAATTTCACCACGGCCACCTTCCAGCAGATCGCCATGATGAATTTGCAGCAGTCGCTGGCGAATCGAACTGGGAACCGGATAGCCACATTCATCCAAGTGACGCAAAATCATTTGCATAGCCGGTGCTGCATAAATGCATCCAGGTCGAAAGGTCAGCAACAGGTCCGTCGGCGTGTCACCCAGCAAGCCAATGGTTCCTCGCCGCATTCCAGCCCCATGCCGAATTCCGGTTTCGCCAAACGCCAAAATCGTGCCCGCCCTCATGTTGAAACCGATCAAGTCACCCGTTCGACCACCAATTGCAATTAAACCACGTCGCATGGAATGGCCAATTTCATTTCCGGCGTCGCCGTGAACCAAGATTTCGCCACCTCGCATCCCAACTCGGCTGCCACGATACGCCGAACCCACTAGGTGCGCGGCGTTGCCATGAACGTGAATTCGACCTCCGTGCATTTCGCCGCCCAGCCAATCGCCCACGTTGCCTTCCACCAGTATCTGACCGGCCGTCATTTCGCTACCGACATGCCGACCGCCGTTGCCCGCTATGGTAATCTGCCCGCCGTCCATCTTGGCACCAATCCAATGCACGCCGGAACAGTCTCCTTCAAATCGCAAGTGCTGGTCACTGGCATCGCCCGACACGTCAAACCATTCGCCAACCGTAGTGGTGCGATTGCCGTGATACATTTCCAAGTCGGCAATTTGCTTGAGCGAAAGTTCGGCACACTTGACAGGTGTAATTCCTTCCACTTCCAACGGAATGGTGGTAGACGACTTCAGCTTTAAACAGACGGGCATACAACAATTTCCATTCGTACGAACGAAACTTCAAGCGATTTTTAAAAAAAAAAAAAATCCCCCCCCAGAAGAAAGAATAAAAAAAAAATTTAATA
>JAGQOZ010000435.1 GCA_020426955.1 Planctomycetales bacterium | reverse complement strand
TACCTGTCTTGACGAATCGACGTTTCATGCCGATGGCGATGCGTCGAGACGTTGTCGCGTGGCGTCGAGGCAGGATTCATGGACGGCGATGACGTTGCCGGTTTCGATCCACGGTTTTTCAGAAAAGGCCAGTTCGTTGGCCGTGGGATCGTAGGTCGCCAGTTGAAAACCGTGACTGCGCAAAAAGCTTGCAAATTCGTCGGCGGAAAAGCCGAACTTTTGCAGCAGTCGGTCTTTCAATTCGATCAGCCACACCGGCGGATTGGCTTGTTGCAGCGTGCGTGCCGCTTGCCGAAAGATCAGCGGTTCGGTCCCTTCAATGTCGATTTTCCCCAAGGCAAATTGACGATTTTCCAACGCAGTGTCTAAAGTCACGCAGGGAACGCTGCGGACTTGCTGCTGGTGGTCTTGCGATTGCACGGCCAAGCGATTGACGACGTCAGCCGATTGAATGAATTCCACAGTGCCGTCTGCTTCGCCAATCGCCGAAAAACGCGCATCGATCAGTGTCTGGAGTTGATTCAGCTGGATGTTTTCTTCGAAGTATTGGTACGCTTGTTCGCCCGCTTCGAATGCCAGGACATAGCCGGTTCGCCCGACACAGCTGGCAAACAACAGCGAATAGATACCAATGTTAGCGCCAATATCGACCACCGCGTCGCCCGATTGCAAATAGCGTTGGACGAAGTGCATTTCTTCGTAGTCCGGACAACCGCTGGTGTAGATCATGGCAATGGAACCAAAGCTGTCCGGATGCAGACGCATCTGAAATTGTTCGAACGCGGGAATGGTCCACACGGATCGAATCAACCGCTTGTTGAATTGCCACGCTACAAACCGACAAGCAGTTTTGAGACGTCGACCGCGATTCGCCGGATGCGTCCAGATCACGCGAGATACGTCCGCGATGACTTGAGGCAATGCCAACAGATTCACATCAAGATTCCCATACAGTCATCTGGCTAGTGTTGCGTCAGAAGCTACAGACTTCATGACCTGCATGGTACCAGAATCGTTTCTGCGCGGCAGGCAAGTTGTTGTCATTGTCAATAGAACTTGTCGCAATAGAGCGACTGCGCATGACGACGCGTCCACGGAAGGCAATCGTGGACGCGACTTGAAATTGGTTGATTCGGATTTGCCAACAAGGAGCGATACAGGACGAGCGTTTCCGGCGAAATCACATCGGGCTCCGGCTATTCGCCCAATTCCTGTTCGGCCTGATAGGCTTTCATGGCTGCCGCTTCATTGGACAGCTTGAATTCGGGGCCCGCGCTGAAATACTGTACGTCATCTTGCAAGTAGTACGGGCTGGGCAACGTCTGCCCCGCAACGTCAACTTGACAACCTATCGAAAGGACACTCGGTACCAACAAGCACAGGCCTGCTACTGTTTTGCCGAAATTCATCTTCTTTGATCCGCAGGAACTCATCGGAAGTTCTCCCCCAAACTCGGGCTGATAAATCGCTACAACCGTTATCGACGAACTTGATCGCAGGCTTCAGTGGCGAACGGCATTTTCTGGAAAATCGCTACAAACGGCTTCGTTCGCTTGGCTACAGTTCATGGTCATCACGGATGGCCCAACGGATTGGATGATTCGTAAGCCAAAGAAGCTACAGTATTTAGCAGAATCGAACGGTACGGTTTGCCAGCCGAAAATTCGCTCGCTGCACGCCAATCCGCTATGATGGTGAAGGAACGCAAGCACACGAAATTGCTAGCAATCGGAACCCGAGGCACGTCATGTTATCAGAACGCTTTGCGCAGTTGTCTGCGCTTTCTTCCGTGGTGCGAGCTCAGTCTGGCTTGGTCCTGTTGTTGTTATGGGCCAGTGCGAATTCTGTCTTTTCGCAGCAAGCCACCGTTCCTGACAATCGCTATCACTTGGCGATGAACTTCTTTTACGCCGGCGAATATGACGAAGCGATGAAGGGCTTTCGTCAGTCGGCTTTAGGAGGCGTGCGAACTCCGCAATGGCGCTGGGTCGACGCCGTCTGCTACGAAACCATGATTGGCGAATGTTTCTTCCACATGGGCGACAACAAGAACGCCATAGACCACTATAACGCCGCCATCCAAGTCTATCTGGCCAACCCGGACTGGATGTCTCGGATTCAAGCCACCAACCAAGTGCGTCTGGTGGGACGTAATCCGGGAATCACTTGGGGGCCGAGTCCGCTGCCGTTAGTTCCCGCACAGTATCCGGACACCTTGCACAGCGTGCAAGTCAGCGTCAACGCGGCGGCAGTGGTGCAAGATTCCGCAATTCAACTTCAGTCTCAGTTGTATCCCATCAACTTTGTGGAAGTTGTTCGCTGCATGACGTTGGCCATGTATCGGCGACATGACATCCTGGGCCCGGTCGCGGAATTCGACACCTTGCTGATTGCAAAACCGGCCATTTCGCACGATGTGGAACCGGAACTTCGCAAGTTTCCCACCACGCTGCCTCAATGGGCACGACCCATGATTGGTGTCATGCACGCCATGGCCGTAGCGTCCAACGGTGGCAGGGACGAAGCGTTGCAACAAATGGAAAAACACCTCAGCAATGGTCAATTCGATCACCCGCTCACCGGGCTGGGACTGTTGATGCTGGGAAAACTTTCGCTTGAAAAAGGCGAACTAGACAAAGCCAAACAATATTTCTACGCGTCGACGTTTTCGGGCGCCCATTATTTGCAAGGAGACGTGGTCGAAGAAGGATTTCTGCACGCCGTCAGATTGCACACGCTACAAGGTGAACAAGGTGCGTTCGCTCCACTGGAACTGGCCACGGCCTGGGCGAATCGCGAGCGGCTGCGTCGCTTGCAAGTTTCATTGGTGCTGTCCGCCGCCGAAAACGCTGCCATCTTGCGCAACTGGAACGGCGCGAACGGTTTGCTGACGCAAGCGCAACGAGGCATGGTGCGGACGGCCATGCTGGCAGGCGATGTGGGTGGACGAGCCCAATATTTGTCGGCGCAGGTTGCTGCTGGACGAGGAAACCAGAAACAACTGGCCGCCGCACAAAAGGGATTGCTGACCTACCTCAAACGATCTTCTCGGTACCAGTTCCGCACCAGTGTTACTGAACTACTGGCCAAAGCCGATGCCGTCAGTGATCGCCAATTGAATGAACTCTATCAGGCCACACTTTCCGAACCGGTGGATTTGGAATGGGAAATGGAAACGGCCGAATCGTATGGCCGCATTGCCCTGGCCAGACTACCAGAACTGGAGAGCTGGTTCGCGCTGAGCTTACGATTGCGAGCGTACGACAAGGCCGCCATGATTCACGACCAAATGCGGCGAACTCGATACTGGCAGACGCAACCCGATTTTGGCCGCCAATTGTCGCTTCGCTGGCTAATCGAAGGCCCCGAAGCAGCGCTGTCCAAAAATGCCTTGAAACAAAAGCAAACCATTTTGGGCCGCTATCCAGAATTAAAGCAGTGGTCGGACGAAATCAAAACACTGAAAGCCGAATTGGCCAAACTGCCCGCATCTTCTCGGGATACGCGAGTGACAAAGCAGACCACGTTGGTAGGTCAGCAAATTGCGAAACTCAGCGAACAGCAAGAAGCGGTGATGCAGGAAATTGTCTATCAACCGGAATCGTTCGAACGAACCTTCCCGCCCACTCGTACTGTGGACGACATTCAATCGACGTTGCAACCTGGTCAAACCGTGTTGTATCTGATGGAATACAACGGACAGCTTTATTCGTTGTGGATTTCTGCGGCCAATAACTATGACTTTCGGAACTTGGGGAACGTTCGCAACTTTTCGCAAAGCATTCCCAAACTGCTGCAAGCCATGGGAAACTATGACGCGAACTATGTGTTGGATGTGGAGCACTTCGCCAAGACAGATTGGGAGACCGAAGCGTACCAACTGCAGCAACAGATTTCGGGACGAAAAGACGACTTCTGGAACTCCATTCAAGAACTGATTGTCGTTCCCGATGGCGAATTATGGCATCTGCCGTTTGAAGCTTTGTTAAGAAAAGATGGCGACGAAATGGTGCCACTGACCAATACGGTCAAGATTCGTTATGTCCCCACGCTGGGACTTGGCCAGAACGATTCCAGACCCCTTCCACAAGTCGGCGTGAACGCGATTGTTGTGGGAAGACCGTTTGACAAAAACAGCGGAGCGTGGGCGGCGGAAACAGCGGTGTCCATTCGCAACGCTATGCCTAAAACAATTGCCGTCACCAGTCGTATGGCCTTGCCTTCGCATCTAGCCAAGCTGACGTGGCGAACGTTGATTACGCTGGACGACATTGATGATTCCAAGCGAGAACTGTACGCTTGGTCACCAACTCAAGTGGACAAAGGAAAACCGGGCAGCCGAATCCTGGATTGGAGCGTCTTGCCGTTTGGCGGCGCCAGCCAAGTGGTGTTGCCGGCTTTTCATACCGCTGCCGAGACAGGTCTGAAAGCAAGCAACAACGGCGAAGCGCTGATGCTGGATTCGCTGCAAATGATGGCCGCGGGTACTCGTACCATCCTGCTCAGTCGTTGGCGAACCGGCGGGAAATCAAGCTTGGAATTGGTTCGCGAATTCGTCCAGGAGCTTCCGAATATGGCACCTTCGGCCGCTTGGCAACGGAGCGTAGCGCTCCTGCGTTCGCTGGAAGTCGATCCGCTAAAGGAGCCGCGAATTAAGGAAATTACCACGCAAGACGTACCATCGTCGCAACACCCGTTTTTTTGGGCGGGCTATCTGCTGATTGACACCGGCGTCAACCAACCGCCGCAGGAAAACGGTCAATAGCTACAATGCTCTTGCTCGTCTTTGAAGTTTCGGCTCTTGTTAGCCCGAAACGTTAGTGAGGGGAAATAGTATGGTTCCGTGGTCCCTCGCTGATGCGTTTTGAAGCTGCGCATCTGCATTTTCCCACGGTATTTCTTAGCCCGACGCGTGAGCGAGGGGACTTTAGAATCGCTCCATTTTCCCTCACTTACGTTTCGGGCTAGGAAGAATCGCAACTTCAAAACTTACGCGTCGGGCTCAAACGAGTCTGCGAGAAAACGCAATTGTGCAACTTCAAAATGCGCCGCCGGGACTGCGGCTGTGTGCGGTCGGATGACGATATCGGTTTGCAGCAAGCGATAGTCAACCACGCAATTGTTGCCAACGTCGGTCAATCACGTTTCTCTATCGGCGTTCAATGGGTGCGTCCACGAATGTACAGGTCGCTGCCGATGCGTTCGAAGGTGGGATGCTTTAAGACTGTGCAATCGGGCATGACTTCTACGCCCTGTCC
>JAGQOZ010000434.1 GCA_020426955.1 Planctomycetales bacterium | reverse complement strand
CGTCGCCAATGGCAAAGGGGACGTTCAGGATACGAGCCAGCGTACGAGCGAGCAGTGTTTTGCCCGAACCAGTGGGGCCTGCCAGCAAGATGTTGGACTTTTCAATTTCAACGTCCGAACCTTCCCATCCCAGCGATAGACGCTTGTAATGGTTGTGAACGGCAACGGCTAAAACTCGCTTGGCGGCGTTCTGACCGATGACATATTCATCCAACTTGGCGACCATTTCTCGCGGCGTTGGAATCTCTGAAAACAACTGCTTCGTCGTCCCTCGGCGACGTTGTTCTTGATCCAAGATCGATTGACACAGATCGATGCATTCACCGCAGATGTAAACATCTCCGGGACCTTCGACCAATGGCCCGACGTCTCGATAGCTCTTACGACAAAATGAGCAAAAGGCGTTTTTCTTGGTGGTGCCTCCGCCTCGTCTGGTTGATGCACCATCCTTACCTGCAGGCATGCTGACTCCTTTTTGGCTTGGTTGTACTCACGAACACCAAGCGGCTGTTCGCTATGATCGGCCTAAAAAACGTTCCCTGGTGTCGCTCGAACGGCCAACCTTGCGAACCTACGTACGCAACGGCCTCAAGGGGCATCCTTGTCCTCATTTCACCCGAGCTATCTACGAAATCCCGGCCTGTAAAGTTCGCTGAACGCATCCTTGATCCAAACAAACTTCATCCGTGGCCTACGCAACGATCTATCGATCTAATGTGATAGCACACGCGCTAAAGCGTATCACTGTCACGTTTTATCTCAGCTTGCATTCGCTCGCCCAAGATAGTCTTAATACTTCGGAAATCGGCCTCGGTTAGCTCACCTTGGTCCCGCATTTCACGGAATTTTGCCAGCATGTCGGCAGACGTTTCGGCTTGTTCGACACCATCGCGCAATCTTCGCAGGACGTAGTATGCACTGACCGACATGATCGCCAAAACCGCCAGCCAAACGAACAATTGCACCGTTGGTTTCGAGAAGAATTCCGTCATCACGTCCTTCCGTAACATTCGAAGTAACTTCCTGACTTTGCCTATTCTACCTGCTTGGCAACACGTTCGTCCAGATTCGCTGGCGAAAGGAAACTCGACTCCCTTCCCGGTCAATGCTATCATTCGTGCCGCAGAGGTTGGTGTTTCTGTGGCGAGACGCCGGCATTTTCCGTCTTTCTGCGGTACCGAACCGACGTTGGTGGCTTGAAACGTCGTGAATACAGTAACAGGTCCAACAGGAGCAAGCGTCGGTGATCCCCTTTACCTGTCCTCACTGTGGTCTGGAAACCGATGTGCTTGACCAATTTGCCGGGCAAACGGGTCCGTGTGCCGGTTGTGGGCGCGATGTCACCGTTCCCGTTCTGGTGGGAACTAAGGTTGTTTCAGCTAGCCCACGCAAGTCGGTTGGTCGAACTCCGTTGCTGCGAATTTCGCTGTTTGTGTTTGCAGGCCTGTGTTGCCTAGTGGTTTTCTTTGGAGTGCTAATCGTCTTACTAACGCCCGCCATCCAAACGGTTCGTGAAAATTCGCGACGCAGTCGCTGCAGTGACAACCTGACTGCCATTTACCATGCCATGGAAGCCTACCAGCAAGACAACGGTTCTTATCCACCGGCCTACACTGTTGATGAAAAAGGGCAGCCGCTGCACAGTTGGCGAGTACTCCTGCTGCCGTACATGGGGCCGCAAGCAGAAGCTTTGTATCGACAACTGCATTTGGACGAACCCTGGGACAGCACTTGGAATGCCCAATTCGCGAACCAAATGCCCAGCGAATTTGCCTGTCCCAGTGACCCCGATCGCAACTTCGACGAAACCAGCTACGTCGTGGTGACGGGCAAATCAACGATGTTTCCCGATTCGCAAAGTGTGAAGATCAGTGACTGCCCTGACGGCTTGACAAATACCGTGCTGGTGGTGGAACTGCATCAGTCTGGAATCAATTGGCTGGATCCCCAAGATGTTCCGTTTGCATTGCTAGCCAACGGCATTAATTCAGGAACCGCCGGCAGCTGTTGTAGCAAGCATGCAGAAGAAGGCATGAATGCTTTGTTCGCGGATGGCTCTATTCATTTCCTCAGTGAAATACTTACTCCCGAAGAATTGAAAAGTCTGGCGACCAGAAACGGTGGCGAACAAGTTACCTTGCCCGAATTTTGATCCATTCGGTGTGCTTCCACGCGTTCGGTCCCCTCAGGCTTTTCTATCAAGCGTCTCGCTGTCAGAACCGATACAACCGTTAAAGCTTTCCAGCAACCGGCTGGTGAGCCAAGATTGGGAACGATTCAGACGTAGCGAGCGATACGATGACTGGAAGCAAGCATATTGTCGGGATTTTGATCATGGCCACCTGCACGCAAGTGACTGCGTTGTGGGCTCAGCCCGTGGCAAACGATTCAGTGTCGGCCCTGGAGCCCAAACTGCCCACGCCCATTGTCACTCGACAACATCTGTTTTCCATTCCGTTCTTCTTGAATAGTCGAACCGAAGCGCCCACCGAAGTGACGTTATTTGTGTCGGGCAATCAAGGAGCCAGTTGGAGCGTCTATCAGCGGCGGCCCGTAACGGCCAATCGTTTTGATTTTCAGGCAGGAGTGGATGGCGAATATTGGTTTGTTGTGGCGTCCGACCGAAGTCCCGTCGAACCAACCGCGGATACTCGCCCAGAAAAAATTGTCGTGGTGGACCGCCAGCTACCGGAAGTGCAATTGACGGTCGATTCGCAGCGAAGCGAACGCGTGCAAGCTCGGTGGCAGTCATCGGACAACTATTTGGAGCCCGCTTCGTTTCGCTTGCATTATCGCTACGCCAATTCCGAACAATGGATTCCCGTCGATGTGGTTTTGCCTCCCAAGGGCTCCGGCCAGCGATCCTTTGCCGGCGAAACGAGCTGGACAGTTTCTTCGCCAGGTCAAGCGATCGTGGTTCGCGCTGATATCTTGGACGAAGCCGGCAATGAAGGCGCTCACGAACAAACCTTCGCTTGGCACAACGATTTTCCGGAACGCTCGGCAACAACGGAAACAAGCAGCCCAGCCGCTGTGACCGAAGTCACTGCTTTGCCCAGCCGTCAAGAACGACAGGCGACTCGCGAGGATTCCGGTGCCTTGCCGTCAGCTACCCTCGATCAATCGAACGCTACCGATGCGTTATACGAATCTGCCTCGCATGATTCGTTGGCGTCGTACGATGACACACAGAAATCGGATTTGGATTCCAATCGAACAACATCCTTTACGTCAGAAGACACACCTGTAGCTACGTCAGAGACTCGTGCGGCAAATGATGCTGGCTGGCAGGCGTCACTGTCTGCCCAGTCCAATAGTGTGAGCCAAACGTACGATTCGCTGGAAGCAAATCGAGCTAATAGCCAGGCACTGCTGGACGGCTATTCGCACGAGCCAGCAACGACGGACTATGCCAACTTGATTTCGCAAGTCAGCCGAAGCGACAATCCCGCCGACGTCCAGTTGCCAAACAATGAATCAAACACTGCGGCAAGCAACGCTGCAAGTGCCGCTGATTCCACAATCGCACCGACCTTTGATTCGAATCCATGGAGCAGCGCCACGGACAATCCGTTGGCTTCGCGTGACCGATCTTCGCAGCCGCCGAAGCAATATGACAGTCCAGAACAACAGCTGCAGCAAGCGATGCAAGCCGGCGTAGCGCTGGAAGACATTCATATGACCAATTCGCGTCGTTTCAATTTGGAATATGACGTGCAAGATGTCGGACGTTCGGGGCTAGCTCGAGTTGAACTGTGGGTGACTCGAGACTACGGTCGAACGTGGTCGGCCCTGGGGACTGACGCGGATCGGCAGAGTCCGTTTGAAGTGAATTTGGAACAAGAGGGCATTTACGGTTTCCGACTCTTGGTCCACAACGGCAGTGGCCTGTCTAACCGCTCGCCGCAACCCGGCGACGATGCCGATTTATTTGTCGGACTCGACGAAACTGATCCGGTTGTGGAATTGACCGGAGCAGAAGTACAACGAGACGCCATGCCGGCATTGCTGATTAACTGGCAAGCACACGATACAAATCTTGTGGACACGCCTATCCAGCTGAAGTTTGCTGAAACGGCCAACGGACCGTGGCAACCGTTGACTCGAGCACTCCAAAACACGGGACGCGTTGACTTGCCCATCGACAGTCAGCTGCCGGGCAAATTCTTACTCAAGATTGAAGCCTTGGATCGGGCCGGCAACGTCGGTGAAATGGTCTACCCGCACGCGATTGTCACTAAAGATCTTGGTCCCAAAGGCACCATTCGGGCCTTCCAGCCTGTGGGCGAATAAACACACCGGCGTCGGGATAAGTCCACGTTGCCGCGTTGCAGAGCGAATCTTCGTCAAATCCGTTCTAGTTAGTGCGAAACACAATTTGATGGAGCCCGTTTAGCCAGCGGAGATGTGCGTGGCGAGCTACCCTTTTCGAGTCTTTTCATTTCGAATCAAGGGTTTTGTCGCATGCAATTGGAAGTCGTTTCGGACAAGGCGAAGTTTGCTCAGCTGAAGGATCACTGGCACCAACTGGCGGTGGATCAACCGTTGCACAGCTGGGAATGGATGTTTCATTGGTGGGACGCGTTTCAGGATCTTGGTTCGTTGACGTTGCTGGTAGTTCGTGACCAGGATCGAGTGGTTGGCATTGCGCCGTGGTTTGTTCGCCGAACGGCTGCCGGCGGGAAACAGCTTTGCTTTTTGGGGTCCGGCAAAACATCCACCGATTATTTGCGAATCCTGTCGACTCAAGATTGTGCGACGGAAGTATTGCGTTTGATTCGTCAAGCCATCACGGAAGGCTTGCCAGGGATTCCAAAATTGGATTGTCTTGAACTGGAAGGAATCAGCGCCACTGATCAACAGATGTCAACGCTGATCGCCGATTTGCAGCAAGCGAATTTTGACGTGTTTGTGCGTCGCTTGGAATCGACTTGGGCTGTGGATTTGCCCAGTGATTGGGATACCTTTGTGCAATCCGTGCGCAAGCAATACCGCCGCAAGATTCGATCTGCCCTACGGCGTATCGATTCAGCCGAGTTTACTTTCAAGTCCACTGCTACGGGCGAAGATTTTCAAATTGCGTTCGAACGATTGGTTCGTTTGCATCAACGTCGCTGGGAGTCTCGAGGCGAACCCGGTTGCTTTGCCGATCCACAATTTGAACGATTCTTGCGAACCGCAGGTCAGGCATTGGCCAATCGCAACGCGTGTGAAATTGTGTGGTGCGAATATCAGGGAACACCGATTGTGTCGCATATTTACCTGACAACCGACAA
>JAGQOZ010000433.1 GCA_020426955.1 Planctomycetales bacterium | reverse complement strand
GGTCCTGCAGGCGCTGCGACAACTTCGTCACGGTGGACACGATGTCATTCTGTTTCACATCTTGGATGAAGCCGAAGTCGCCTTTCCCTTTGACGGCTTGTACGAATTTGAAGAGCCGGAAAGTCATGATCGCATGGAAATTGATGCGACTGCCATGAAGGATGACTATCTGCAAGAGCTGAACGCATTTCGCGAACGATATCAAGCCGAATGTTTTCAGTCAGGCATCGACTACGTTCCGCTGGACACTAGTATGCAGTTTGACAAGGCGCTGATGGAGTACCTGTTGACTCGGCGTTCACGCCGCTAGAACAGAAAGGAGGTTGCCGTGACATTCGTAAATGGATCGCTGTTGGCGTTGGGCGGCCTGCTGGTTGTGGTTCCCGTCTTGCTGCACTTGTTGATGAAACGCAAGCCTTCGCACCAGGTCTTTCCTGCCATGCGTTTTCTTGTCAAACGCCACAGCGTGAACACTCGGAAGATGCGATTGCGCCATTGGCTGCTCTTGGCACTGCGTTGCGCGGCAATTGTACTTCTGGCCGCCGCGTTGGCTCGACCCAGTGTCGCGTCCGGCGCCATTGGGAATTGGCTGGTTGTCGGTCTGTTGGGAATCTTGCTTGCGGTAGTGATCGTTGTGCTGTTGTTGGCCGTGACGCAGCAAAAAGGCCGCTGGCTGGTGGGCGGCCTGGGCTTGCTGGCCGTGTTGCTGGGCGTCAGCGAAGCCTATTCCGTGACCAAAGCGCTGCAGCAAGGTGGCAGTGTCTTGCTGGGCGATAAAGAACAACCGGTGGCGGCGGCCATTGTGATTGATACCGCAGCGAGAATGCAGTATCAGCACGAAAACGAGACTCGTCTGCAAAAGGCGCAGCGAATGGCCAGTTGGTTGATTCGGCAACTGCCCAAAGATAGCGAAGTGGCCGTGCTCGATTCGCGTCGAATCGGTGGTGGCTTTTCGATTGATTTGGGCGCGGCAGTCACGGCGGTAGAAGGCATGCAGGCTTCGTATGGTTCGCTGCCACTGACCGAAATCTGTCAGCAAGCGATGTCGCTGTTGAACGAAAGTCAGATGAGTCGCAAAGAGCTATATGTTTTCACCGATCTGACCGAACCAGCTTGGCCGACCGAAGCGAGCGAATCGTTGCAACGCCAATTGACCGAATCGGCCGACACGTTGTTCTATCTGATTGACGTCGGAGTGCCCGAGGCAGCTAACCGCTGCATTGCCAACGTACAACTGTCCAGTGAAGTCCTTTCCAACAATTCGCTGCTGACCGTTCAAGCAGAATTCGTCAATCAGCGATCCGATTCGTCAACGCCGGTACGCTTGGTCATGATCGAACCAGCCGACCAACCGCCAGTTCGCTTGGATGGAGTGCTGCAACAGCCGAACAGCACCGTGCGGGCTCGAGATACGCTGGACGTTGCCGACGGCGGTTCTCAATGGACTTCGTTCAAAGTGGCCGGGCTGACGACAGGAACGCATCACGGCTTTGTGGAAATAGAAAACCCAGACAACTTGGCGTTTGATAACCGCCGCTATTTCACCGTCGATGTGCGGCCGCCGGCGCCGATCTTGCTTGTCGGAAAAGACGCGGGTGATACGCGAGACCTCAGTGACGCACTGGCTCCACCGTTGCTGCAACAACAGGGACAAGCACGATATGAAGTCACGTCGATTTCTCAAGCGGAACTCCCCAGCCATCCGCTAAACAAATATTCCGTGGTCTGCTTAGTCGATCCCGCTCCGTTGGTGGATGCTGATTGGATTTCATTGCATCGATTTGTAGCGAGTGGCGGCGGTTTGGCGATTTTTGCGGGACGCAATGCCAGCCCGGTGGACCAATTCAATTCGGACGAAGCGCTGAATGTCTTGCCCACCGCATTGAAGCGGACGTGGCGCATTCCGGAGGGAACCGAATTAGCGCCCACGAATTTTGACCATCCGATTTTGAATCCTTTTCGAGAAATCGCCACCTCTGTGCCGTGGGATTTGCTGCCCGTGTTTCGACATTGGTCGCTGGACGCGCTCAGCGGAGATAGTCGAATCATTTTTGCGTTCGGAAATGGACAGCCGGCGCTGGTGGAACGAGTGGTTGGTGATGGACGAGTGGTCCTGATGACAACGCCCGTTTCTGATGCTGGTTTGGACAAGCCGTGGAACTATTTGATCAACAATGAAGAGCCGTGGCCCATGGTGATTTTGGCGGATCGCATCATGCTGTATCTATCGCAGTCGGAAGCGGGACGCTTGAACTATGAAGTGGGCCAACCGGTCCGACTGTCCGTGGGTGACAAAGCCACGTCCAAACGCTTTCAGTTGTTCACGCCGCGAGGAGACTGGCAGGAAGTCAACAGCGTGCAAGGTGCCGTGCAATTTGGATTTACTGATCTGCCAGGTACGTATCAACTATTTGAAGATGCCGGTTCCGGTTCGAAAGGGTTCAGCGTCAATGTTCCCGGCGAAGGCAGCAATCTGAATCGCCTGGCACCGGAACAACTTGCTACGATCCTGGGCGAAGATCGCTTCCAGGTCGCTCGTGACCAACAGGAGATTGTCCGAGGCGTCGATCAAGCTCGCATTGGTCGAGAATTCTATCCGTTCCTAACCGTCACGCTGGCTGTCATTCTGGCCATCGAACAGTTGCTGGCCAATCGGTTCTATTCGCAAAAACAAACCGCACCCGCGACGGTGCGCTCGATTTCATCATGATCCGCGTTCGCGTCAATATAGTCATTCTGTAACTCAATCCGACATGTTTCGTTTCAACTTTGAACCTATCTTAGACAGCTATGCCGCGGTGGCCGCCATCACCGTTGGGTTGTGGCTACTGTTGCTGGTAGGACCGAAGTTTGAAACTGTCAGTCGCCGGAAGACATGGACGTTGGTGGCTTTGCGAGCCATCCTGGTGGCAATGTTAGGCGTGGCCATGTTGCGCCCGACACTCGTTAGCACGCAGCGACGACCGCAATCGGCTAGTTTGATCTTGCTGAGCGACATCAGCCGCAGTATGCAAGTGGAAGACGGTGCGAACAGCCGTAGCCGCTGGGATTCGCTGAAGCAAACCATCGGCGAATCGTCTGAATTGCTGCAACAACTGAGCGACGTGATGGATGTCAAAGCCTATGCTTTCGACGCAGACGTCCAGCCGCTTGAATTACGTGAAGGCAAGATGCAATTCGGTTCGCAACCGCAAGGCGAACAGACTGACATCGGTTCGGCATTGGACGAAGTGGTTCGCCGCGAAATGGGGCGCCGCATCGCCGGCGTGATCTTATTGACGGATGGAGCGCAACGAGCGTATTCGCCGAAAGTAGACATGCAGCAAGCCGCCCGCGAATTGGCTCGGCTGGGCTATCCGCTGTTTACGGTGCCGTTCGGGAAGCCTCGAGACCAGACGCAGGCGCGAGACATTGCGGTAGAGAACCTACAAGATCAATACACCGTTTTTGTCAACAATGAAGTCAACATTCAAGGCAGCTTGCGCATACAAGGCTACGCGAACCAACCAATTCCCGTTTCCATGACCGTGACCGATCCGGACGGCAATCAAAAAACATTGGGGCCGCTGCAGCGTTCGGCAACGGAAGACGGCCAACTGGTACGGTTTGAATTTCCGCTGATTCCCGACAAGGTGGGCCAGTATCGATTGGAGGTTCAGGCCGACGTGCAACCGGGAGAACTCGTGACGGAGAACAATCAGTTGACCGCGTTTCTGAATGTGTTGGATGGCGGACTACGAGTTCTCTTTGTGTACGGAAATGTGCTGGGCGGCGAACAGCAGATTCTTCGGCAATCGCTGGGTTCGTCTCCCGATATTCAATTGGACGAACGACCGGTCAGCATGTTGGGTCGAACGAATTGGCCGATTTCGCTCGAATCAGAACTCGCCGACAACTACGACGTCTACTTGTTGTCCGATGTTGATGCGACCGCTTTGGGCGAAGCCAATGCGGCCAAGATCGTCGCCGCTGTGGCCAAGGGCAAAGGGCTGATGATGACCGGCGGTTTGTACAGTTTCGGGCCAGGCGGTTACTTCGAAGGAGCGTTGGAGAAAGCGTTGCCCGTCAAGATGGATCGATTTGAACGACAAACGATCGGCAGTGAACAGCCGATTCGTTCCGGAGTTCACCTGCAAGGCGAAGTAGTAATGCTGCCTGCCAGGAGTCATTTTATCACGCATCTAGCGCCCAGTGACCAGAACATGTCAGCGTGGCGGCGACTGCGTCCCTTGCAAGGCGCCAACAAGTTTGCGGGCGTGAAGGATCGAGCGGTGGTGTTGGCGGAATCGGATCGGGGTGAAGCGTTATTGGTAGGTTGGCGGTATGGAGATGGTCGAGTGTTAGCGTTTGCTGGCGATTCTACGCATTATTGGTGGCGGTTTGGTATGCAAGAACAGCACAAACGATTTTGGCGTCAAGCCATTTTGTGGCTGGGCAACAAGGACCAAGCCACTCAGCAAGACGTCTGGATCAATCTGGCCAGACGTCGGTTTCGTCCAGGCGAACCGATTGAATTCACGGCTGGTGCTCGAGGCACTGATGGGGATCCGATTCGACAAGCCATTCTTTCGGCCGAACTAGTAGACGCCACGGGCAAACGGCAACCGCTTCGTCTTTCGCCCGAAGGAACAGACTGGCTGGGTCGCTTTACGGACATGCTGCCGGCCGGCGAATATGCGCTGGAAGTCTCGGCCACGTTTGAAGGCAGAGACATCGGACAAACCAGCGGCAAGTTTGTGGTGATGGAGCAAGATTTGGAATTGTCCGACCCCGCCGCGAATCCGGAGCAACTGCAAATGCTATCCGCCATCACTGGCAGCGCCGGAGGCAAGAGCGTAGCGCCGGAAAAACTAGCGGAACTGCTTCAAGAACTCCGCAACAAACCGCCGGAAACGGAAATCGAAACGGAATCCAAATGGCAACTCGGCGACACCAACTGGGACGCCTGGACCTTCTTCCTGCTTTTAGTCGGATTGATGAGCGGCGAATGGTACCTGCGCAAACGTTGGGGCATGGTGTAACGCACTGACGTGTGCAGGCCGCAGACGACACGACTAGTGAAAGTTCTGACGTTGCGTATTCGCGCCCTTTGGCCGCAAATCAGTCGTCTGACGCGTTGGTTTTGAAGTTGCGCAGTCGCGTTTTCCGCCCGAATTTCTTAGCCCGAAGCGTCAGTTTTGAAGTTGCGCATTTGCGTTTTCTCGGCGGAATTTCCTAGCCCGAAGCGTCAGCGAGGGACCAGAGAAACACACCGTTTCCCCTCACTTACGTTTCGGGCTGTGA
>JAGQOZ010000432.1 GCA_020426955.1 Planctomycetales bacterium | reverse complement strand
GATGCCCATCAGCAACAAGATCACAACAATCGGGGTCAGCCACCACTTGGCGTTGTATCGCAAAAAGTCAAAGAATTCGCGGATGATACCCATCTTGGGTTGTTCGGATTCGTCCATGAAATCTTGCGGGCGGCGTTCGTTGTTCATGTTTCTAAATTTCGCAAAACAAAGACGAAAAACGTGATACTTAAAACTGCCGAAAATAGGACTTGGCGTCGCGTGGTGCCGGCCGAGTCTGCCAATAGGTTGTCATTGTCCCGCGTTGTTTGTGAAACGAACTGGCGCCGCAAATCCTGACCAGCCAACCGATAGGCGAAACTGCCAAATAGAAGACCAGCGACATGGCGATCAGCGATACAACATAGCCGATCGGGGCTACCGCCAACAGCCAAGCTCGATAAATCTTGGTCTGCCAAGACGGCATCGAGTAGTACCAAATCACAATCGCACTCGCCACGCCAACCCATGGCCAAACCAGTACGCCAATTTCGAATCGCTGCCGCAGCATCACGTACAACAAGACGTGGAACAGAAAGAACAGTGGTCCGAACCAGCGTCGTTCTGTTTGACTGAAATCTTTTTTTACAGGCAGCATCGTGACGCGTCCTCTAGTCCAATTCGAACTGATTTAGGTATGCGGCGGCATCCACGGTTATTGGGTTGCGCTGTTCGCTCTTCAAGACGACACAATTTTCGAGTACCAGGCAATCGATGTTGGTAGCCAGGAAACAGCGAAAGGCATCGTCGATGGACCCCACAATCGGTTCGCCTCGGACATTGAAACTGGTATTCACCACTAACGGACACCCGGTCAATGCGTGAAACCGCTGGACTAACCGGTAAAATAGCCCGTGCCGCGCGGGATCAATGGTTTGTAGGCGAGCGGAATAATCGACGTGCGTAATCGCTGGTACATCCGAACGAACTTCGTTGCGTCGTTCTAAGCCTCGCGCGCCCGACGCACTTTCAATTTCGTGTCTGCGGTTTTTCGCCACCGGCGCCACGAACAACATGTATGGGCTGTCTAAGTTGTCTGCAACTTCAAATACTTCCGCCGCGTGTTCGCGTAAGACGGACGGCGCAAATGGACGAAAGGATTCGCGAAATTTGGTTTTCAAATTCATGTTGCGTTGCATGTCTGGACTGCGAGCGTCACCCAGGATGCTGCGTGCGCCGAGTGCTCGTGGGCCGAATTCGGCCGCACCTTGAAACCAGCCGATGATCTTTTGTTCAGCCAACTGTTTGGCCACAAAATCGCACAATTCCGCTTCGTCTTTGAATTGACGAAAGACCGCGTCTTTCGCAATCAAAAACTCTGCGCATTCGTCTGGCGAAAACTTAGGCCCCAAAAAGGAACCTCGCTGCGAATCCAGCGTATCCGCCGTGCGTTCATTCTGCAACAATTGATACCAAGTCAAAAGCGCCACGCCCAACGCGCCGCCCGCGTCACCCGCCGCCGGTTGCACCCAGATTTTTTCAAACGGGCCTTCGCGGAGCAACCGTCCATTGGCCACGCAATTCAATGCCACACCTCCGGCCAAACAGAGATTACGCTGCCCGGTTTCCGCGTGCACGTGGTTTGCCATCGCCAGCAGGATTTGTTCGGTCACCAATTGAATCGACGCTGCCAGATCCATATCCAAAGGCGTGATGGCTGATTCGGGCGAACGAGGCTTCCGGCCAAAGAGTCGATGAAACTTGTTCGACGTCATGGTCAGACCTTGGCAGTAACTGAAGTAGGACAGGTCCAGCTGAAACGAACCGTCCGGTTTGATGTCAATCAAGTGCTGGCGAATGGTGTCTGCGAAACGAGGTTCGCCGTAAGGTGCCAGGCCCATCAATTTATATTCGCCCGAATTGACTTTAAATCCGCAGTAATACGTAAACGCGGAATACAGCAGTCCCAGCGAATGCGGAAAGCGCAGTTCGTGCGTTAGCGAAATGGTATTGCCAGCGCCCACACCAAAACTAGTCGTTGTCCATTCGCCCACCCCATCGCAGGTAAGGATGGCGGCTTGTTCAAATGGAGACGGGAAGAAGGCACTGGCGGCGTGTGATTCGTGATGTTCGGCATAGACAATGCGGCGCTGATATCCGTTTTGCAATCCTTTTCGAATCTGCCGATCTAAGAACAACTTTTCGCGAAGCCATGTCGGCATCGCCTTGCAAAACGACGCCCAACCTCGCGGTGCAAACGCCATATATGTTTCCAACAGACGGTCGAACTTCAGCAGAGGCTTTTCGTAAAACGCTACCAAGTCCAATTCGTTCGGCGCTATTCCGCTCGCTTGCAGGCAAAAGTCAATGGCGTGCTCAGGAAACGAAGGATCGTGCTTTTTGCGAGTGAACCGTTCTTCCTGCGCGGCAGCGACGATCTTGCCGTCGACGATCAAGGCTGCGGCCGAATCATGATAGAATGCCGATACTCCCAAAATAGCCGTCAAATTCGAATTCTCGCAGTAACAGAAGTGACAACATTGTTTCCAATCAAGCCGCAAATTTTGCGCACAAATCTCAGGATAAATCAGTCGTGTGTCAGCCTCCATTGGAAAGAAATCCAGATTCAACGAAACAGCCGCCATCGGTTGTTCGCCGCGTGATTATTCGGTTTATTCGCTTTTACCAGATCGGGATTAGCCCGCTGTTGGGCGCGAATTGTCGGTATTCGCCCACGTGCAGCCAGTACTGGATTCAAGCGATGGAGAAATACGGCACGCTGTCCGGTTCGTGGAAAGGGATCAAACGCATTTGCCGCTGCCACCCGTTTTGTTCGGGCGGCTTTGATCCGCCGTAAGTTGGCTTCCCGAGTCACGGGGCCGACGCTGACTATGTTTCCGGCGCGAACGACACCAACACACTCTCCTCCGCTTCGTCGCGAACGGCAACATCCACCTTCAGAAAACGCTGGATGATTTCTAAGTGCGTCAAACTATGCGGTGTGAGTCGCCCCGTTCGAAACGAACTCGTGGCACCTCGCATCGCGGCCAATGCAATTGGCAACATCAGTTGGTCCGCCAAATGAGGTCCGACGGGTTGGCGGTCGGCTTGATAGTCTCGAGCTTGCTTGAGTGCGTTTCTGGCCACGTGTTCGGCCTTCTTGCCAACTTCGCCAAACGCAATGAATAACTCGTTCAATTGCGGGGAATCCAACTGAATCATCACCACATTCCCGGGCCCTTGCGATCGTTTGACTTCCACTACGCGAAATGCTTCTTCCGGCCAACCCGTCTTCCGCAGGATGGTTCGACATTCACGTTCCGCAATCGACCTGGGCAAATCGGACACAATCGCCGTCACGGTGGGTACGCATTCTTCGACCACATCCACCAAGTGGATGCTCCGCCATGTTGTCGCTGGTTCGATACCAACGGTCAGTTGTCCGCCACCCGCCGGATAAAACCCGTACGACTGCAGCGAACATTGCATCGTCGGGCCCAGGCGATTCACTAGTGGTGCGAAAACGTGCTGAAGATATTCAAACGGTGGTGCCAAAGGATTATGAGTACCTCCGGAAACAATCAGCTGTGAAGGTCCGTCCGCCAGCCACAAAGCAGGCAACACCGTTTGAGCAACCAACGTGGCGCTACCTGCGGATCCAATTCGAAATTCAAAGTAACCGCTTTGAATGGCCTGCGGATGGAATTCCAATTCGTTGGAACCCAAGACATCGCCTTGCACTGTCGCCTTGCAGACGCGCGAAATCGCTTGGACGGCGGTCAAGTGCTGTCGTAGCAAACCAGGTCGTTTCCGTTTGGCTCGAATTCGCTTGATACGCACTGGGGTTCCCGTGACAGCTGACAGCGCCAGGGAACTGCGCACGATCTGACCGCCGCCTTCACCCGCAGATCCGTCGATTTCAATCATGACTGCATTTCCTGCAACATCTTACATGGAATTAATTCGACATCTTTAAACTTCGATTGTCAGCCACATTAGACACCAAGATGACATCCTACGTTCGCACGCGACTCCACGACTTTCTATTTCTGTGTCCATGCCCAATCATTCCTGTGTTCGCAGGCATCGTTTTGCCGCCAGCTATTTGCATTTCAACTGTATTTTCAGCGATAAATACGCAGAATTCCTTTTTTTCCAAAGAAAAGTGAGGCATCCGAGCCGTCTTTTCGCACTACTTTCTGAGCGAACTTGCGTAGCGAGCAGAACGCAATATCAGACGACATCCTTTATCGAGGTTCCCATGGAAACGCAATCACGAAACAGAATCGAATCGATCTTCTTTGCCGCGATTGAAATACCAACAGCAACAGAACGCAATGCCTTTTTGGACGAAGTCTGCGATCAGGATTCTGTTCTACGCCAGGAAGTAGAACTCCTGATTACGGCCCAGCAGGCTCCTGATTCGTTTCTGCAACAGCCTGTGATGGACACCACATCCACTTCGGCGTCGGACGTGGAAGAACGCGAAGGATCACAAATCGGTCGTTACAAACTACTGGAGAAACTGGGCGAAGGCGGATTTGGTTTGGTGTTCATGGCTGAACAGACGTCGCCGGTGCGGCGTCGAGTGGCATTGAAGATCATCAAACCCGGGATGGATTCAAAGGAAGTGGTCGCTCGGTTCGAAGCAGAACGTCAAGCACTGGCGATGATGGACCATCCTAACATCGCCAAAGTATTGGACGCCGGAACCACCGAAACGGGACGGCCATATTTTGTTATGGAGTTAGTCAAAGGAGCTTCAATCACGGAATATTGTGATACCAATCGCCTGGGGACTCGTGGACGGCTGGAACTATTTCAACAAGTTTGCCGAGCGATCCAGCATGCCCATCAAAAAGGTGTCATTCACCGCGATCTCAAACCGAACAATGTCATGGTCACATTGCATGACGGCGTTCCGGTGCCGAAGGTAATCGACTTTGGCGTATCCAAGGCACTCAGCCAACCGCTCACCGAAAAGACGCTGTTCACTCGTTACGGTCAGATCGTCGGCACACCGCAATACATGAGTCCCGAACAGGCCGAAATGAGTGGCCTGGACTTGGACACTCGTAGCGACGTTTATTCGCTGGGCGTCTTGCTGTACGAACTGCTGACCGGGCATCCGCCGTTCGACGCAGACACACTTCGCGAAGCAGGTTTCGACGGCATGCGTCGCATCATTCGCGAACAAGAGCCGCTGAAACCATCGACGGCGCTCAGTACACTTAAGAACAACGCAGCAACACTGGTTGCGACAAAACGTTCGCTGCAGCCTCACGCTTTGAGGCAATCGGTCGCCGGGGATCTCGACTGGATTGTGATGAAATGTCTAGAAAAGGAT
>JAGQOZ010000431.1 GCA_020426955.1 Planctomycetales bacterium | reverse complement strand
CTCGAACCAATTCATAAGCACCTCGTACGGATCCGGTGTCTCGCCAGACATATGCCACGAATCCGTCGTCATAACGCATACGCAGTGTGGCGCTATCGATCTGATCCAGTTGATCCTGCGTCACTTCAAAAGGGATTCTCAGATAGACAGACGTGTTTTGACCCTGCATATCTGTCAGTTGCGTCTGTATCAGATTGCTGTAATCACCTTGTGAATCGTAACCGACACCAATCTGTCCGGCAGCCCAATTATCTCCAGCCGACGCAACGTACTGCGGACTCATGAAACAGCTAGTGGCGTTGGCCAGTACACCGGCACAATTGTTCATAAGGCCGTCACTGGTTGGCACCAAGTATTCCACATTGTGTCCTGACGAAAAGACGATCTGTTCGCTTTCTACAAACGTGGCGCTAACGGGATCGGTGCCGTCCAATGTATAGTAGATAGCGCCGGCGACTTGGCTGGACAACGATACTTCGATCCCGGCGGCAACTTGGCCACTTTGCGGATCGAATGTTGGTCCGGCAGGAAACTGCGTATCAATCCAAGCCGTTCTGCGTTCGACAAAATCTTTCATGATGAAGATGTAGTCGCCGTAGTTACGAGGACTCCGGCCGTTGGGAAGAGGCGAAGGAGGACAATCGCCCGTGCCGAAGAAGCAGTTGGGCCATTGATACGAAGTCAGTGTCCGCCACTTGCTGAAGTTTCTGGCAATGGGATTCGAATTAGGAACGGTCGGGCTGTCCATTCGCGCATCCCCGTTGGTCAGTGCATTGACAGCCTCATCAATGTCCGACAACAGCTGTTCAGTGCTCCACGGGCCTTGTCGCAATTCGTTCCACCGATCGACAACTCGTTGCTGAAACGCGGGATCTTCAAACAAACGATCCCAGTAGGGATAGGCGTTGGAATCGAGGCCATCGTGATACCATCCTTCGGGATAGGCGCCTTTCAGATAGTTCCCGTTGGCCAGCGAAAGGTTGTAGTCCCAAGCGGGGCCTTGTTCAATTTTGCCGTTGCGATCCTTGTGGTAGTACGTACTGAGTCGGAAGCCATCAATGTTCTTGGTGGTTTCTACCAACAGCCAGGTATCGACCCACGAATCCACGTCAATATAACGAGCGTACCCAAGCTGCGGATCGGCAAAATCAGGTCCGTACAGCGCTGCTTCAAATTGATTGATGTAATTGTTCAGCCAGTTTTTTTGCAGCGGGTGAATTTCGGCATCGGATGGTTCCACCATGCGCAACGATTGGCCTCGATCCGTACTAAACGGAATGTCGCCCGCGCCAGGTTTGTCCTTCTTCCAGACATAGCCACCAGAAATGTCTGGAGTCTGTAGATCGCTTGGATCCAGTTGAGCGATATCGATACGGTTTTCATCTATCTTGATCTTCTCCAGCAGCACATAGGTCCCCATGTAGTCACTGGAATAGCTAAGCGAACCGCCGTTCTGATTTAGAAATACTTCTACCAAACGAGCCTTCGGCGCGTACAAACCAATCCGATTGCTCCAGAGGAACGTCAAGTAATTGTTCAATTGCGTCTTGTCCGAATACGGCCCATTCAAGACCCAATCCGATTCGCCAGGTAAACCAAAGAACGAAGCAGACCGGTCTCCGGCTTGGCCCGCCAGCAGCGGCCGAGTGTCACTGTTACCTTCGTCCCATAGCTCTAACGCATATTGTTTCTTAGGAAAGCCCTGAGAAGTCTGGCCGCGAATCCGCATGCCCGCTCGGCCACCAAATTCTGGTTCGTCCAAAATAGAAGCCATTCCATCATCACCAGGATTCAGGAACACGCCGGTAACAGGAACCAGTTGAGTATCTTCTGCGTGGACGTTGCCGCCGAACGATTCAAAGACCATCACCGGTAGATTCGATTCGAACGGTTTGCCATTGAAGTTGGTCAAATTGGAGGAAAGCTTGATGAAGCCTTCGCTGCGAATCGGACCGGGCTCTTTACCTGGTTCGAACACGCGTGCTCGAATGCGGCTGCTTTGCGTAATAGAAATGGGGCTGGTGTAAATGGTCGACGATGCCGTAGGCAAACTGCCGTCCGTGGTGTAACGAATGGTGGCGTTGGCTGCGTCGGCGGTTAGTTCCAACTGGAAATTATCCACAAACGTTTTGGTCGAATGGGAATAGTCTACGGTGACAAACGAAGTCAACCCGCCCAATCCATTCACATCACCTGGCGTGGGCGACGTGAAATACGTAGTCCGCCCCAGCTCGTTTGCCTCCATGGTTAACTGGGCTCGAAGCAGAAAATCTTCATCACTGGCATTCAAATTCAAGCCTTGGAAAGCCAAGACATTGGTTCCTGGCTGCAACAGGTCAATGTGTTCAATCAGGTTGATGCGAGTGGTACTGAGCCCGCTTTGGCCTTGCCCGGTGAGCATTTCAAAACGAACCACGTCATGCGCGTTGTAGCTATCGCTGGTAGCCGCGGTCCAGCCGACATGCACTTCATTCACTCCGCCAAAGATCGAAGCAAGGTCGACTTGAGCCGACACCGTGGGCGAGGCGGGCTTGGTATTGACGTCCGAAAAATAGAGTTCCAATTCGCTATTTGCGCCGTTGTATTCGACCCAGACGTAGCGAAAATTCACGCCGGGACCGGGATTGCCTGTGATCAACGGATTGCCGTTGAAGCGGAGTACTTCGGTTCGCGCCACACTGCCGTTGGTGCTGGTGATGATGCCCACGTGCGAAGGAAATTCGCTATCTGGATCCCATTCGCCATCTTCTTGCGTATCGAATTCAATCGCCACAAACGACATGTCGGCATCGGCTAGCCCAAGTTTGTCTCCGCCAGCGCCTAAGCGAAATTCGTCGCCGGTTTGCAAGACAAACGTCATCCCCTCGCCACCTCGTCCATCCGCATCCAGTGGTCCGCCCGGCGAATGAATGTCCAACGTCATTTGAGCACTGAACGTGTAGTCTTCACCAAATGTAAGTGGCTGTTTGATCCAGGCGGCACTGGTTTGATTCGCACTGCCGGGCGTCAATCGCAAACGACTTCCCGCAAACGACGCATTGCCCAACAGGTTCACACCGTTGCGACTGTCAGCCGAAAAAAAGTCGTCATAAACAACTCGGCTCGCAACACCTCCGTTTTCCTGCGTGGCAGTTGAATTCCAACCCAGCGAATCTGGCGCGTTGCGAGATGCCACGGCAACTCCGTTTAGATACGCCACGAATCCGTCATCGTAATTCAGGTCCAGGTTCAGCCGATTGATGTTGCTGGGCGCCGCATCGAGATTGAATTCACTACGCACCAACACGGACGAATGATTGCCCGACATATTCGCCAGCGAAGTCTGGATCAACGGTCCGAAGTCACCATCAGCGGCATCATGGTCATAGCCCAACGCAAGACTGGCAGTTGTCCATGCGGCATCATTGAAATCGGGTTGTGTCCAGGTTGCGACAGCGGGATCGCCTGCCGTAGCCAACTTAATTTTGGTCGGCGATGATGGATCCAGCAGCGTTCGCGCGTTGCGAATTTGTTCCAGGCCGTAGGAGATATCTTCGTATTGCTGCGGATAAGGTGCGAATTCACTGACAATCACCTCATCAGGCGAAACCAGCGCCAAAGGTTCTCCTTCGGCACTCAACCGAAAATTCGTATGCAGTTCCGCCGTAGGGTTCGCTCGATCTTTGTTCGAAGCGAACACAATCATCGATTGGCCCGGCTCCAACTGTCCTCCTTGAAAACTCCACTTATCCAGTTCGTCCAGATCGTCGGTCAATGACCATCCGTTCAGATCAACGGTTTCTGTGCCGGTATTAAGAATCTCAATCCAATCCGACGCGTCACCATCCTGGTCTTCGATGACGGAATCATTGGATGCCATGAATTCCGAAATGATCAGATCCGCTGCTAACAAACAACGTCCCTCTAACGCTTCCATTTCCAAGCGATGAGGTTGGATTGTTTTTTGCCTACGCAATTGCCGCTTGCCTGCCATCGATACCGCTCCGTTCTCTTGCCGCTTCGCCCAAGAAGAATGCGCGCGCCGCACGCATAAATAAGAATTGCTGTCGCTATATTTCGATCTTAATCCAGATTGACAAATGCAACAAGAAATTGCGTTGCAATCGCTTCAAGCGAACGTACTAGTGCCACCGCTTATTCGCTGGAACCGGACGAGGGGAGCGACGCTTTTAAACGCATAGCGCGAGGATGATCTGGGTTAATCGAAAGAGCCATTTCGATCTTCTCCTTCGCTTCGTCATATCTCTCGGCAGATATCAGCAGTTCGGCCAGCGCCGCTAAGGCGTCTGCGTTGTCCGGTTGACTGGCAACCGCCATCTCCAAGGCGTTGATGGCACCGGGAAGGTCTTCCAGCTGTCGCAAGCAAAGCCCTAGATTGTAATGTGCCATCGTGAAGTCTGGCTTGATGCGAATCGCTTCGCGATACAAATCGGCGGCGCGCTGAATCAACTGTTTGTCGCCAGTCGCCTCGCCGATATACAGTTGCAGGACACCCATGCGAAAGATAGCATCGACGGATTGGGGATCGATTTCTTGCGCCTTGGCCAACTGCGTTTCCGCTTGGCGATACAAGGCCATGGCCTGATCTTGATTGCCGTTTTCATATTCGACTCGGCCTTCTCGAATCAACGATCGTCCGAGAAAAATCCGAGCAAACAAGTCCGTCGGATATTGCTCGACGGCAACCTGAAGCAATTTCTTGGCTTCGTCATATCGTTGGTTTCCGTACAAAATGTCGGCCTGCGAACGAGCAAACTTCAGTCCCGTACGTCGTCTTCCTACTTCGGACCAGAATGGATCGGGCCAACTACGATCCGGTTTACTCAGCGCGAATTTACGTTGCTTTTCCGCATCTTCGGTCATGCCAATGCGACGCATTGCCTCCGACAGCAACAAACCCGATGTCTGCATTTTGCCCGAAGCATTGTTGATGTAGACCTGCAACTTTTGAACTAATGACAGCGCCGCCGATCGATTGCCTTTTTCAGTCAGCTGTTTGGCCTGCGTCATTCCCTTAACGTACATTTGTTGCAGTTGTTGATTGAGCTGAGTGAGAATGTCATGACACGCCTGAAAATCTCCCTGCATGAACGATAAACGCGCCTTCGCCGTTTTGGCTCGAGCATTATTCGGATCGGCTGCCAAGGCTTGTGCAAGCTGCGAACCAGCCTTGTCCAATTCGCCTTGCTCCAACAACAGTTCAATCAACGTCAGACGCGGCGCTGGCGGTTTGTCACCACAGATCTGGACGGTTTGTTCGAGGTATCGAATTGCATCTTGTGGCTTGGTCGTGGCCAGCGAACGACCTTGATAGTATGG
>JAGQOZ010000430.1 GCA_020426955.1 Planctomycetales bacterium | reverse complement strand
AGTGAGGCGAAACGGTGTGTTTCTCTGGTCCCTCGCTGACGCTTCGGGCTAGGAAATTCCTCCGAGAAAACGCAAAAGCGCAACTTCAAAACTCACGCTTCGGGCTAAGAAATACCGTCGGAAAATGCAAATGCGTAACTTCAAAACTCACGCTTCGGGCCAAGGAAAATCCGCCGAGACAACGCACGTGCGCAACCACCAAATGGACGCTTCGGGTTGCCAGTCATCGCCCGTGAACAAATCACACCGTTTCTGCAAAGGCTTCCAAATCGGTGGCCAGTTGCTTCAGGCGTTGGTCCATCTGCTGCTTGGTGCTGGACAGGTTCGAATTCTGTTCTGGTGCAACGCGAGTGAACATGTAGAACTTCACCTTGGGTTCGGTGCCGGAAGGGCGAGCGGCCACATAGTTGCCCGTTTCGGCCAGATCAAAAATCACAAGATCGCCTTTGGGGCCATCTAGCGGTTCCGACGGGCCACCGGCTGGCGTGACGGTTTGGTGCAAATAGTCGCGAACCTGAGCAACCTCGATTCCGGCCAACGTTTTGGGCGGATCAGTACGGAATTTTTGCATCAAGGCCTTCATCCGAGTCATCCCTTCCGAACCAGGCATGGTCTGCGTCACCAGGCGCTCTTCGTGGTAGCCGTGCTGCAAGTACAAGGCGTCCAACCGCTCATGCAGTGATTGTCCCGCCGCCTTGCAACTGGCTGCCAGTTCGGACATCAGCATGGACGCCACGGCGCCATCTTTGTCTCGAGCATACTGGCCTACCAAATACCCATGCGATTCTTCCGTGCCGAAGACAAATCGATCCGGCCCTTGTTCATCCATCGTGCCGCCAATCCATTTGAAGCCGACCAACAAGTTGCCAAACGTTTTCACTCCATATGAATCCGCCACTCGACGAATCATGTCGGTCGTCACTAACGTTTTGACGACGTAGTGATCGGGCGAAAGAGTGCCGGCTGCCTGACGTTGCTGCAAGATGTAATCAGCCAACAAGACGCCGATTTGGTTGCCGTTAAACGTCTTCCATTCGCCGGCGGTGTCGCTCGTTACGGGTGCGGCACAACCCAACCGATCACAATCGGGGTCGGTGGCCAAAATTACGTCCGCACCCACCGATTTCGCTCGTTCAATAATCGCGTCAAACACGGCCGCATTTTCCGGATTGGCCACATGCTTAGGCACGTTGGGAAAATCACCATCGGGTGTGGCGTGGTCCGCATAAACTTCTACGTTTTGAAATCTGTCGGCTTCCAATGCGGGACAAACCGCAGTGGCACCGACTCCGTGCAGTGGCGAATAGATAATCTTCACATCACGAGGCCCCGCGAACTGCTGTTGCTTTACGGCAGCCAAGAACGCGGCGTCTACTTCGTCTTTGCACAGGACCACTTTGCCGTCCGCTACCGCTTGGTCAAAGTCGGTTCGCAAAATGGCGTCCGTGTTCATCACACAATCAATCACGCCTTTATCATGCGGCGGCAAGATTTGACCGCCGGTAGACCAATAGGCTTTGACGGCGTTGTCGCTGGGCGGGTTATGACTGGCAGTGACCATGATACCGCAACAACATTTCTTGAAGCGAACCATGAACGAAAGTTCCGGCGTGCTGCGATACTGATCCAAGAAATAGACAGTGAAGCCGTTGGCCACCATGATCTCTGCACACAAACGAGCGAATTCGGGCGAACCGTGCCGAGTGTCATACGCAATAGCGCAGGACAGCGGACCGGTCCCTTCGCGATTCTCCTTGACGTAGGTGGCTAAGCCCTGAGCACTTTCACCAATGGTGCGATCATTAATGGCGTTGGAACCAATCGGATACATCCGGCCGCGGCGCCCACCCGTCCCAAACGGAATGATGGTCCAGAACGCGTCGTCCAATGCTTGCCATTGATCCTCTTCAATGTGCCGAGCCACTTCGGCGGCATACTGAGCATAGCGGCTTTGCGTCAACCAATTCTTGATATTCTGCACCGCTCCATCCGTAACTTTGCCGTCGGCCGCGGCTTGCTCTAATTTGGTGATTGCCGCACTTGTATCCATGGTCATGGCTTATTTATCTCGCAATGTTTCTCTAGCGAAGGATTCGGGTCCCGCACAGCCAATTGAATTGATTCGATGAAGAACGGGCCGTTTCGCGTTTCCGCACAATTCGGTCGAAATTTTACGATGATCTGCTTCCCCTGTTCAACCGGACGTCCGTTCGAATCCGCACCATTCTCGCGAGTTCCTTCCGAGGTTGGCTCCCCGATTTATCACTCGGCCCGCTACATGCTATCCTTGAGTTTGTTGTTGTCCCATTTCGCACATCTGTCCCAAAGGTCGTTCGCGTGACTTTATCTGAACCCATTATTAGCGTTTCCGGATTACGAGGCATCATTGGCGAATCCTTGATCCCGCCCGTAGCCGAACGCTATGCCGCCGCGTTTGCTGCCGAGATCAGTCCGGGGCCGATTGTGGTTGGTCGAGATGGACGAACGACGGGACCGATGTTGGCGAATGCACTGTTCGCGGCATTGACGGCGGTCGGCCGAGACGTCATCTATGCCGATGTGGCCGCAACACCCACCGTGGGCGTGCTGGTTCGCCAACACCACGCGGCTGGTGGCATTCAGATTTCCGCCAGCCATAATCCGCCACCCTACAACGGATTGAAATTGTTCGGACCGGATGGCCGAGTGATCTCGGCGGGGCCTGGGGAACGAGTGCTACAGCGGTATCGAACGAACGAATCCCATTGGACTTCGTTCGACAAAGTGGGCCGAGTGCATGTGTGTGACGATACCACCAGCGAACACTTGCGTCTGGTGTTGGACACCGTTGACGTGGGACGCATTCGCAGCATGCAGTTCAACGTTTTGCTAGATTCCAATCACGGTGCCGGCAGTGTGTTGGGTCGCAAGTTACTGGATGAACTCGGTTGCAACGTCACGTGTCTGGGAGAAGAAGCGAACGGCATTTTTGCTCATACTCCGGAACCAACCGCAGAAAACCTGCGCGATGTGGGAACCAAAATTGTGTCGGCCGGCGCCGCGGTGGGCTTTTGCCAAGATCCCGACGCCGATCGTCTGGCTCTGATTGACGAAAATGGTCGCTATGTTGGCGAAGAATTCACGCTGGCCATCGTATTGAATCATGTCCTGGCTACTCGGAAAGGCGCGGTGGTCACTAACTGTTCCACCAGTCGCATGTCGCAGGACTTGGCTGAAAAATATGGCGTGCCGTTCTTTCATTCCAAAGTGGGCGAAGCCAACGTGTGTGACACCATGATGGCCCAGTCCGCCGTTTACGGAGGCGAAGGAAACGGCGGGCCGATTGATCCGCAGGTGGGCTATGTACGAGACAGCTTTGTGGGGATGGCTCAAGTGCTGGACGCTATGGCCGCGACGAACAAATCAATCAGCGAATTAGCCGCCGATTTACCTCAGTACGCCATTCACAAAGACAAGGTGTCGGTGGAAGGCAAGGATTTGCCGACGTTGTTGGCCAAGCTGGAGCAGCATTTTGCGGACGCTTCGGCCAATCACCAAGACGGCCTGCGATTAGACTGGCCGGGCAAGTGGCTATTGGTTCGCGCCAGCAATACCGAACCGATCGTTCGCTTCATTGCCGAAGCACCAACCATTGCCGAAGCGGAACAGCTTTGCCAAGACGCCGCCAAAGTAGTGGCGTAGCGATCAAACCAGTTGCGCGAATGTAGTAATGGCTGGATTCGATTGCTTTTTCATTCAGCCCGCGCCGGATAGATTCTTTGATTCACGATTGCGGGTCGGCGGTGAAAACGGTTGACACAATCCTTATTCCGGGCAATAAAGACACCCTGCATTGTGCGTGCATTCAATTTTCCATCTAGTTCGACTCGGAGGCGTAGATTCATGGTTCGCAAACTCATTGTGCTGTTCGTGCTTTCTGTACCGTTCATGCCTGGGGTGGGCGGAGCATTATTCGGACAAGAGGCAGATCCGGCGATGCAAGCGCATCAGGCTGCCAAAGAACGAATGGAACAATTTCAGCAGGAATCTCGCGCCCGACATGACGAGTTTAAGGCCCAATTTGAAGCAGATGGAAACGCTGCGCTGAACTCCGGTGATCAGGACGAGTCCAGCCATCTTCTCGCCGAGGCATGCGCAAGCTTATTCGGTACGGCATTTTGCTGGCGATTGCAGCCGGCGCCGGTATTTGGAAGATGATTTCTGGTAAAAAAGCATAGTTCGATTTCGCGAAACGTCATTCGGAATGATGACGCCGGTGGTTCGGAAATACGGATGCGTGTCATGGCGCAGGTTCCAAGAGTTTTTGTCTTGCGAATCTGCTAAACTGCTTGGCCTGCTGTCCTGCCTTAATCTTGCCAAACCATCTTCCGGAGCGAATCGACATGTCTACAGCGCCCTCCAAATCGTCCGCTTTGTCCCAGCATCAAACTGAATCCGCCTTTCTGAGTCGATGACTGTTCGTGTTTGGCTGGCTAGCGAGATGCCTGCGAGCTTGTGAATCGCGAATCGCCCTACCTTACCGAACAGCTTTGCCAAGGCGCTGCCAAATTCGTGGTTAAGCAACCAACGAGACATCTTGACGCACCAAGCAGCGTTTGCCAAACGGTCTTAATTTATCTGCCTAGCGCACTGACGCCTTGACGCTCGCATAAGATCGGGCAGTAATTAATCGAGCGATACTTAACCGCGTTCGCCTAAACGTGATACAACAAACGTGAGAATCATGTCTTCAACTGAAAACAAAATCATTCCGCATATTCACTGGGTTGGCCAGACCGACGGTCATTTGCAATTGATTGACCAAACGTTGCTACCCACGGAGCTAAAACAATTAGACTGTCGAACCGTAGAAGCAGTATGGGAAGCCATCAAGATGCTGCGAGTGCGAGGTGCTCCGGCGATTGGCATTGCCGCTGCGTATGGCGTGTGCGTGGGCCTGCAAACGGGATCGGCCGAGCGAACCGACGTGCTGCAACGTTTGGCGGAAGTGGTCGATTATCTGGCGTCCAGTCGCCCGACCGCCGTGAATTTGTTTTGGGCCTTGGATCGAATGAAACGCATTGCCGAATCACTGCCAGCCAGCGCAGGAGCGGATGAAATTCGCGGGCGATTATTGGACGAAGCCAAACGAATTCACCAGGAAGACCGCGCCATTTGTCGAGCGATTGGGCGGTTCGGCCAAGAACTTTTGTCAGACGGCCAAGGTGTCTTGACGCACTGCAATGCTGGTGGTTTGGCGACGGCAGAATATGGCACCGCGCTGTCTGTGTTCTTTTCGGCTCAAGATGCTGGTAAGACACTGCACGTCTTTGTGGATGAAACTCG
>JAGQOZ010000429.1 GCA_020426955.1 Planctomycetales bacterium | reverse complement strand
ATGGAGACAACTCGTTAGTTAAGAAAGCGACTGTGCCAGTCGTGGGTGGCACCATCTAAGAGAGGATGTTGCTGACGTTCCTGTCAGTCCTTTCGATTCAGGTCCTACGGATTCAGCCAGCTCATTGGGCCGCCTGGGCGATGGCAATCGCAACCGGGATAGGACGGTAGTGGAGTACTAATGGATTGCGACGGATCATGGAAATAGAATTCGGGCGATGGCGTTTGTTCGCCGGAAAGCTGCTGCATGGTGGTGGCGTCGAACAGCACTCCGTTGACCATCACCATCGCGATTTCTTGCGAATGACGAATCTCCTTCGTCGGATCAAAACCTCGACTAATCACCACCAAATCGGCCAATTTGCCGGTTTCCAGTGACCCCAGATCGTTGTCTAGTCCCAGGTACTTGGCTCCGAATAACGTTCCGCATTGCAGCGATTCGATGGGAGTCATTCCGCCCTGGACAAAACTCCACAATTCCCAATGCGTACAGATGCCACTTAACTGACCATGTCCTCCCGCCTGTGCCAGGCCGCCGTCGCGCACCACTTGCTTGGCAATTTCCGCCACCTTGATGTGGTTGTAATCTTCCAGCGGTGCTTTCTGGCGGCGACGGGATTTGGGATGCAGGACGTGTGGTGGCAGGAAGCGATTCAAACTGACCAAGAAGGTGGCACTAACCAAGAAGGTGGCACTAACCAAGAAGGCGACTTCGAATGAAAAATGCAGTGGCGAATTTCTGGAGTTGTCGGATAGTGGGTTCGTCAAGCAAGGACGGAAACGTGCGGCCTTCGTCAAGTAAGGCGATCTTCACAGTTAGATTAGATAGACGAAGGTCAGGTAAATTCGGGGGAATGGTACGGGGAAGTGCAATTCTTTTCAGTTCGTTTTCCAATGATTCCGAAAAAGAGATCATCTAAAGAAATATACCATTGCACTGCATCAAAATGCTCTTCACGAGAAGGGAAAACCATGCTGCGTCGCCGTCAAGCGTTAAAAGTAATCGGAGCGGTTCTGGTAGGCTCGCCTAGCCTATGGGCGGAAGGCAAAAAGGATTATCGAACACACTTGGTCATCAAGGGCCTGCACTGTCAGTTCTGTGCCCAGCGGCTTTGTACTGAATTGAAGAAAATTCCTGGTGTTAGTGACGCCAAAGCGGATGCTAAGACGGGCAAAGCCATCGTGGTTCCGGTTCCTGGCAAACAGCTTCCGTCGCCAAAATCGCAATGGGAAACCGTCCAGAAAGCTGGATTCACGCCAGTGAAACTGACCAGTCCGCATGGACAGTTCACGTCGAAGCCAAAGATTTAGTTCGCCCAAGAAAAAATGCGACCGGCGAAGGAAAATCCGAATGATTCGCGGCGCAGCACGTTACGCTCGGAGATTCAACGCTATGCTGGTCGTTAATACAGAATCGATTCCCGGTTACCGCATTGCCGAAGTGAAGGGGATTGTGCAAGGGAATACCGTTCGAGCCAAACATGCGGGGCGTGATATCGCGGCAGGTTTGAAGAACTTGGTCGGCGGCGAACTGCGAGGCTACACGGAACTGTTGACGGAATCCAGGCGAGAAGCTTTGCAGCGCATGCTGGGACAAGCACAGCAATTGGGTGCGAATGCCGTGGTCAACGTGCGATTCACAACCAGTTCCGTCACGTCCGGCGCGTCGGAATTGTACGCCTATGGTACGGCCGTCGTGATTCAACTCCAAGGTGTTTCGCAAGCGGAACTGGCATAGGTGCCGCTGGCATTGATGGCGAATCTCATTTGCCACGCACAAGGATTGACGCATGGACGACATCATTTCGCTGGTGTTCCTGATTGGTATTCCCGCCGTTTTATTTCTGTTGGGATTCGTTTTTGGCGGCATGAATCATCATCGCCACCTGCAGGATTTGGAAGCTCGAGAACAACGGTTGTCTCATTTCACCGTTTCGCAAATCAAGTCGTTTCCGGCCGGAGAGATTGGCAATTCCGCTCCACAACTGATTATTGCAGAAACCGTGGTGGGTAGTGACTATCTGAAATCTTTCTTGGGCGGGTTGCGGAACATTTTTGGCGGAGAAGTCAGAAGCTTCCAAGGGCTGATCGATCGAGCTCGCCGAGAAGCGACGTTGCGTGTCATGGAAGAGGCGGAACGCTTAGGCTATAACGCCGTTTGCAATCTTCGCTTGGAAACCGCAGACGTAGGTGGACGAGGCAATAACAAAAAGAACAAGATCGTGATGGCGTCCATCATTGCGTACGGTACAGCGTATCACGCGTCGGCCTAATAGGCTCAATCCAGAAATTGTGAGCAAAGGACGACCGTTTCAAATTGGACCATGACACAACTACCGCCAAATCAGCGACTCGCCAGTCAACATCGCTGGCCCGTAGTGGGCGAACAAACTCCGCTACTCAGTTCTGATCGTTGGACGCTAACGCTAACTGGTTTGGTTTGTCCTGGCCGAACTTGGTCACTGGACGAATTACGTTCGCTGCCTCAGGCAAACTTACTAATAGACGTCCACTGCGTCACTCGCTGGTCCAAGCTGCAAATGCCATTTTCCGGTGTGCGACTGAACGATTTGCTAGAGGAGTGCGAAGTCGATGCTGCGGTAGAATTTGTATCGTTCGCTTCGCGAAGCACTCGATCTCACACGTCTTCGTTGCGATGGGATTTTGTTCGTTCGAATGATCTGCTGATTGCGTTCGCTGCGAATTATCAACCGTTGTCAACAGAGCACGGTGGTCCGCTGCGACTTGTGGTGCCAGGCAAGTACTTTTACAAAAGCGTCAAATGGGTGACCGAAGTGGCTTTCTTGCAGCGTGATCAACTCGGGTATTGGGAAGCCGAAGCGGGTTATCACAACAATGCCGATCCGTGGCGAGAAGAACGGTTTCTGGCATCGACATTATGTAAACAAGAAACGGAACGGCTACTGGCGGCCAAGGATTTCGCGTCGCTTGACCTGCGCGGCATTGACGGAGCTGGCCGCAGCTTGGCGGGCTTGCGGGCGGCGAAAGCATTACTGCGAAACGCAGACTTTTCCAATGCAGACTTGGTTGGCGCGGATTTCTCGAGTGCGAATCTATCGGGTGCTCGGTTTCGAAACGCAAACCTGACGTCCGCCAATTTTCGGGGCGCTGATTTGGAAGGTGCGGACTTTTCCGGCGCGAATCTTTCGGCCGCCGACTTGCGCAACGCAAGTCTCTTCGGAGCCACGTTTACGGATTCGGATGGTCACTTGGGGGCAGTATTCGATGCCGATACCAAGCTCAGTCGCCGGTCCGTGGAAACGCTCGGCGACCAACAGCAAGCTTGGCTGGCCCAACAGGTCTATTCGCAAGTCGAATCGCCTTGACGCCTCCAGTCGAATGCGCCTTTTCGCCGTCGACGGAGCCCCAACAATTTCGCTCGTTTCACAATTCTGGTGAATCGCGAATCAGATTGACTTCATTGTTCGCAAGTTCTTTTTGCTAAATGACTTATGACGCGATGTCTGGTCTTGCGGATCGCAGTGTGATTTTCGTGTCGTTGACGTAAGTATCGCAATGAAAAGAACTTATGGTGCATTCACTGCTTTGAATCACAGATTTGGTGAGGCATCACTGAAGTGGTGATCTGGTGAGATGGGGGATATCGGAAGATCAGGAAATTCCGGCGAATGTATTCGGTTCTACGCAGAACGAAAAGTGTCGCAAGTCCTTTGTTTTATAGGGTTTGCGGAATTCGGATCGAACGCTGCCGAGATTCTTTCGAAAAATGGTCATTTAACAGCATTGCTGGCGCAGTCGTTGCTATTGGAAGAGGCGAAAAGTCAACGTGACTTGGACCGAATGATTTGTTTTTGAAACATTGAGATTAAAGGGAAAGCTAATGCGACGATCCGAGATGAACTTTGAAGAATCTGACAACGACTTCAACTACCGAGCTACGCGAAAGAGCGAAAGCTACCAGAAGCGAGCAAGTGCATCTCGGCGTCGTTCCAAGACCAACACAAAATCCTCACTCCCCGGAGGAATGCGACAGCGTCGCAACAAGCACTGGAATTGGTAAGCCCCTTATTTATAAAAAGAACGCCGATCAGATTTTGATCGGCGTTTTTTTATGCGCTATTCAAATGGCGGCGAATTCGCGCAACCGCGAGTTCGCGTCAATTAAGTTACTGCTGGTCGCCGGCGGCGTGGTTCGCCAACTTGGCCAGCATACCATCCGGATCGGCCACTACCGGTTCTCGACAACCTTCGCAACAGATAAAAATGGCGTGGTCGCCCGCTTCTACTTTTAGCGGAGTCCCCATGGACCCCAGCGGTTCCAGAGAAACAGGGCAGAGCTTTTGGGCTTCAGCTAACGCTCGATCTTCATCGCTGAGCTTCGCCAAAGCTTCTTGAATTTCCGCTTCTTCTTCCGTCATCGCGGTAGTATTTGCATCCGAGGATTCGCCTGGAGTATCGGACGCTGGACACCCGGTTAGCAGCGCGAGCCCCATGAAGATGAATGCGAAACGAATGAACCATGTATTTCTAACCATATTTTCCTTTCCCATGAATGATGATTTACCGCTTGTAATAATGAAGTGTAGCGGGAGAAGGTCAACGCCCCAAGTGGACGGTCGTTCGAATGCCGTTTGGTTCGAACGTCAGATCGTTGCATGTTGCGTGTCACGGTGAAACGCAAAACTAAATCGTTTATGATCACTTTTTATTGGCAGTTGGTCCTACCCTTGCTGGAAACAAAAATATGCTTGCTCGAACAATCCTGTTACCAACCGTGTTGACGTGTTTCTATGCCGCTTGTTGTTTGGCCGTCCAGCCTGCAGCGCTGCATGAATTTCAACGGCAGCAATTGACGGACACCTATTATTCAGAAGGAGCCAACGCGGGTGACTTGAACGGAGATCAAATTGCGGATGTGGTGTATGGTCCTTATTGGTTTGCCGGCCCCGATTTTCAAGCCATGCATGAAATCTACAAACCTGTGCCGCAAAACGTTGATGGATACGCCGATAATTTCTTTTCGTGGATCTACGATTTCAATCAAGACGGAAGGAATGACGTCTTTGTGGTGGGCTTTCCCGGAACGCCGGCGTATGTTTACGAAAATCCTGGCAAAGATCAGTTCGATCAACACTGGAAAAAGCACCAAGTCTTTGACTGGGTCTCGAACGAATCGCCCCATTTTACTAATCTCGTCGGCGATCAACAGCCGGAACTGGTGTGCACTCGTAATGGTTTCTTCGGCTACGCCACCATCGAAGCCGGTTTGGGCGAATGGACGTTTCATCGGATTTCGGATCGAGTGGCCACGGAACGCTTCGGTCACGGACTGGGCGTAGGAGACGTGGAC
>JAGQOZ010000042.1 GCA_020426955.1 Planctomycetales bacterium | reverse complement strand
CCAAAGCCATTGGTGTCAGCGTCAGAACGCTGCACTATAAAATGAGTCGCTACGGATTGCACTAATCATTCGTCCCAAAATAGACGTTGCTATTCGAACGAAGTGGAATGACGGCAACTCAGAAACTCATTTTGGGACAGTTCCTAAATGGACAGCGTCTCATTGATGCTTTCTGCCGGCGTAAGTCGTTCGTAGTCCCGCCTTTAGGCGGAAATCTTGTGCAAAAGCAATTCCGCCTAACGGCGGGACTACGAACCAATCATGGCGCTGTCTAGCTAAGCTTTTTTGCTGCGAACGTCAAATCCGATTCTTCGCCATTTGTGTACTCGCTACCATTCGAAATCGGCCGGTATTTACATCCGCTGCCGACTGGTTCACAATACGAGGAATTAAATCGAGCGGATGCTAATGTTCGCTGATGAACCGAAATTGGAAACGGCCTCCATTTGGAGGCCTCGTTTTTTGGATCGGAAGGATTTGCGGCGATGTCTGAAATGATTCCCATGACCCGAGCGGGATACAACAAAATCAAGGCGGAAATTGATCGACTGGAAAATGAAGAAATGCCAGTCATCCTGAAACGGCTCGCCGATGCCAGATCGGAAGGAGACCTCAAGGAAAACGCAGAATATCATGGTGCTCGCGAATCTCAGGGCATGCTGCAAGCCAAGATCAATCAATTGCGAGGCAAATTAGCCAGCGCCACGATTATTGATATCACTGCCAAAGACGAAGTAGCCTTTGGCGCTACCGTCGTTGTCAAAGATCTCAAATACAATGACGAAGAAGAATACACTCTAGTTGGCGCCGGCGAAGAAGATTACGACGCTGGCAAAATCTTGATCACCAGCCCGATGGGACAAGGCCTAATGGGCAAGAAGATTGGCGAAGTTGCCGAGTTTGAAGTTCCCAGTGGGACTGTCAAATTTGAAATCGTGGAAATCAAATACAACATTGACGAATAGATCTATTGTTTGGCTCGATCAAGGCACCAGCAGTGCGTATGGTGCTGTGCCGATTTGCCTGACGCAGCAATCGCCAACGCTTTGGGAATGAACCAAACATTGTGTCGCGTTAGTTGGTTTTCAACGCCCAATAGATTGCTTTTGACAGCATTTCTTGGAAAGCTTCATTCGCAAAATCGTCTGGATGGCCCAATGAAGTGTAGAACGACCGGCCGCCGCCTGTATGGATAAAGGTCCATGCGACCGGTTCGTGCGGCATTCGTTCGGAAACTCGTCCCATTAACAACACTTCCGCACCGGGCTTCAACGGCGACGTCTTATAAAGCCAAGATGTTGTCACCTTTTCGTCGGCAGGCCAATCCGCAATCAGTGGACTGTCGGAATCGGTCTTCCAAACGTAGGTTTTTTCGTCCGCGTCTTCCTTATTGCCGTGGTGACCTTGGTAATTGCCGCCGAGAATTTGCGAATCGAATTCTGGCCAAACGGCGTGTCCCGCTTGCGGTTGACCATCTCGCAAAGCAAACGCGTGACTGGCTGTGCGAATTCCCACCACTGGCTTGCCTTGGCCAACGAACCGCTTGACAATGTTTAATTGGTTGTCGGAAAGTGTTCGACGACGTACGCTGATCAGCAGCAGATCGGCTGAATCCAATAATTCAATTTCTGGAAATGCGTGAGGATCATCTTCGGCTGCGTGGACGAACGTCACTTTATAGTCACGGTAAAGATGTTGCTTGGCAAACCTGGGAAGGCTTCGATTCGTGTCATATTCACGTTCGCCAACCAGCATCACAATGTGCGGCCGCCGATCTGTGCGAAATCGAAATGGCGGTTGCCCCGTGATCTGATCGCTGGTAATGGTTGGGCACACGTGTTGCTGGACATGTTCAATCACCAAATCCGTGCCGCTGAAATGATTGACAAACGGCGGCATCTTGGGATTGTACATGGTATCTGTCAAGTCCTTGACCAAGGCCACGTTTTTGCCGTGACGAGACATCTGTCGCAAACCAAACGGACGTCCCAGGACACACATGTTTAAATGCACTCCAACCAGCAGCACATTCTTGATGCTTTTCGATTCCAGAATACTCCAATTCTGAACCCCGTCGTCGGTGATGTAGTCGTTTTGTTGGTCAATGCGAATCAGATCAATTTGTCGAATCCACGGTGCCTTTGGATTGCGACCGATCGCGGCTAGTTGCTGGTGCCAGCGCGCGTGTTCTTCTAGGTCGTCATCTTCTCCACCGTCAGAATGATCAATCGGATAGCCGATTTGTTCTTCGGCGTCATTCTTCCAGTGACACCACGATTCAATTTGTTCCGGCAGCTGGGGCGAAGTGGGTACTGCGAGTGCTCGTTTTCGAGCCGGATGGTCCTGGTAGAAGTCCATGCACGAAGACGGCGCGTGAATGATGGTGGCGCCTTGTTGCCGAGCGAATTCGACGAATTCGTTCATTCGCACTGCCAATTCTTTGACTCGTCTCGTGGCATTCAAACAATGATGTGCGTCCCACATGTCACAGATGATCACGGCGGTTTCTTGCGGCTTCCATTGCTGCGAAGTATAGCGAGGCAACACGGCGCCGTTGTCGGCGGCGTAACGAATTTTCAACGTTACGTGTAGGTCTTGGGCATTTGCAATTGGACTTACGGCCATGATTCCCACCAACATTAACATCCAACGATTCATCCGAGCAGCCTCCGTCTATTAACGCCAAAGAGAGTGACCTACCGCGATCCAATTCAAGCCATTGATTGTCGGACGTCGGGAAGGCCGATGCAAGTATACGGCCGAATGTTCAGTCAACCGCTATGGCATGCCCAATAGAAAAAGCCCTGGGCGACATGACGTTCGCCCAGGGCTGTAAGATTCGATCGAATTGACAGCCAACCATCCAGATCAGGTGATGGGTGACCGACTGCGACTTTTAGCGAAGCCGTCGCGTGACGACTTTGTGCGGAGGTCGAGCGAACTGGCGTCGGAGTCGGTCCGTGATGTTGCTTGAACGTACGGTCTGATGGTGACTTACGTTGCGAATCGGACGAGCGGCCATGTGTTCTGTTGGGAATTCCGATGCGCCGTTGGACGCACAACTGCTGCATCCGGGTGACGCGAAGCCTTCGTCGTACATTTCAGCACCGCATCCCGGATCGCCACAGCCGCCACACGATCCACATGACGGAGCGGCACAGCCTCCACAACCTTGACCGATACCACAGCCCATGCCGCCAAACAGAAATCCAACCAGCCCGTGCACGCCTTGAATGGCTGTTTCCGCCGTAGACAGCAGCACTCCCTGCTGTCGACAGCAGGTTTGATTTCCGACCCAGCAACCATCGTCATTGCAATCGTCGCAGCCGGCGGGTGGGTCGCACATCCATTCATTCCAGTAGACGTCACCACAACCTGATCCGCATGCCAAACGGCCGCCCAATAGAGGCAGCGTGGCCATGGAAAGTGTTGCCGAGCAGTCGCCACCGGAACAGGATCCACAACCACCACCACAACTGGAGGCAACGGGTCCACAAGAACCGCAGCCTCCACCAATTCCGCAGCAACCACTGGAAAGCAGCGTCGCTGCCATGAGCGAAACGAGCAGCACGAACTTGGGAATCGTTGTGCTTGGGGGGGCAGTGTAATGCATGGAAAGACGTCCTATCTACTTGCAATTACGTGAATTCGAATAGCTTCGCGCTGATCCTGATTCGTTCTGATATAACTCTGGTCCAACCTGCCAATCATGAGTTCCGAGTGATGTTCCGTTCGCAACCGAAACCAACCCCGTCAGATCCGCAGGCAGATGCTGATATCGTCCGGTATATTTCCGAAAATTGATTCTTTCTGCCTGATTCGTCAATTTTTGATAATCAGAAAAGTTTGACGCTCTTGCCCGAGCGGCCCAAATTGCAAGTTTCGTTTCTTGGCAGACCTTGCCAATGCTGGCATGGCTAGCGTACAACCTAACCGACAATCGCGTGGTTACGGTGACCAGCGTAGATAAATCTTGTGGCGAACAATCGGATGAAGTTGATGGCGTTAGAACACGAATTTGAACAGGCACTGGCGTCTGCCCAACTGGATTTGGAGCTCGCTGCGTCTGAACGCCTGCAGCAATATTGCCGCCGATTGTGGGACTGGAACAGTAAACTCAATTTGACTCGGCATCTGGACTTTGCATCGTTTGTGAATCGAGACTTACTGGACACGCTCAAGTTGGCCGAATTGATCGAACCGGCGGCTCGCATCTTGGACGTTGGTTCAGGAGGTGGTGTACCTGGAATTCCGCTGGCAATTTTGCGGACTGACATCGAAGTGTCACTGTGCGAATGCATCCAAAAAAAGGCGCACGCCTTGGCCGGTATTCTGAGCGAAATTGACCTTGCGTGTCCGGTGTACGCTGATCGCCTGGAGAACGTCTTGCAGGCAGTCGATTTTGATGTCCTCACTGGACGTGCAATCGGGCCGCTGTGGAAAATCTTGAAATGGGTGCAACCTCATTGGGGCCAATTCGATCAGCTGTTGTTGCACAAGGGGCCGAAGTGGGTAGAAGAACGAGCTGACGCCAGGTCTCGTGGCCTGTTGAACGGACTTTCGTTGCGTAAAGTAGCCGAGTATCGGATTGCGGGGCACGATGCCGATTCGGTCATTCTTTCGATTCAAGCGAAAGCGTAAGTGTCATGGAACTGTTGCCGATGATCTTTGGCTATAGCGTGCTGATCGTGGCAGCGTCGTTGCTTGGTGGCATGGTGCCACATTGGTTTCAGGTGACGCATCTGCGAATGCAACTCACGCTCAGCTTTGTCGGTGGATTCATGCTGGGCATCAGTTTGTTGCATCTGCTTCCGCACAGCTTAGAGGAAGGTCGTTCGATTGACACTACCTTCATTGCGTGCTTGGTGGGCCTGATGGGGATGTTTCTGTTGATTCGAACCTTTCACTTTCATCAACACGGTCCCACCACCGGGGAAGCTCCGGAAGATGGCTGCGTTTTGGACGCCAGCGAACATCACTGTTCGTCTCACGATGACCACCAGCATGACCATCATCACGGCCACGATCATTCACACCATGACCCGTCTACGTCCCATGCTCACAGCCTGCCCGGTTTGAGTTGGGCCGGCGTCACAATGGGGTTGTCGATTCACACGTTGTTGGACGGAGTGGCGTTGGGAGCTGCGATTGCGGCCGGAATGGTGCATCAAGCTTGGTTGCCGGGCTTTAGCGTTTTCATGGCCATCATGTTGCACAAACCGCTAGATGCGCTGTCCATTACTACGCTGATGCAAACGAGCGGCTGGAGCTTTCGTGACCAGATTGGCGTCAGCATTGGCTTTGCCATGATGTGCCCGCTGGGCGCGGTGTTATTCGCGTTGGGCGCCGAACAGCTGGCGCATCGCTTTCCCTTTCAAGGCACCTTCATTGGCGCGGCCTTGGGGCTTTCGGCAGGGATTTTTTTGTGTATTTCGCTTAGCGATTTATTGCCGGAAGTCCAGTTTCATCAACACGATCGATTCAAGCTATCATCGGCCTTGATCGCCGGAGTGATAGCGGCGTGGGCGATTGGCTTTTTGGAACCAGCGCATGATCCGTTTGGTTCCAAACCAAATGCGGATTCTTCGACGGTTCATGAGGCACAGCAATCCGGCGAACGCCTTGTCGCCTGTTAAATGTTCGCTTTTTTGTCTATCTTAACATGTGCGAATCCATTGCAGTTCGTTCGCAGGACCGGCGATTTTGCTTGTTCGGCAAAGACGGCCAAAACAGTAAAGCTTGACAAAATCGCGGTCGACTTAATGCTTACGTACGCCGTTGCGGCACTGTGTTTTTCGAGTAGTGCTTGGTAGCGAACCGAGTAACTGCGTGCGAATGAGACGAGTTTGAAAAAGCCTTTTGAGAATCAGAAAGCGTGAGTCAGATGCCAGGTTACAGCTTGACGCACCTGAAGGTATTAGAAGCCGAAAGCATTTACATCATTCGCGAAGTGGCCGCCGAGTTTGAAAATCCGGTGATGCTGTATTCCATTGGCAAGGATTCGGCGGTGATGCTGCATCTTGCCATGAAAGCGTTTTACCCCGGCAAGCCTCCCTTTCCGTTGATGCACGTGGATACGACTTGGAAGTTTCGGGACATGATTCACTTCCGTGACAACTACGTCAAGAAGGAACTGGGCCTGGAATTGCTGGTGCATATCAATGAAGAAGGCGTGAAGCAGGGGATTGGCCCGTTTACGCACGGTAGTCAAACGCATACGCACGTCATGAAGACGGAAGCTTTGCTTCAAGCATTAAACAAATATAAGTTTGATGCCGCATTTGGTGGCGCTCGACGAGACGAAGAGAAATCTCGGGCGAAAGAACGAGTCTATTCGTTCCGCGACAAAAACCACCGCTGGGATCCGAAGAATCAACGGCCCGAATTGTGGAATCTGTACAATTCGCGAGTGCACAAGGGCGAGAGTATTCGTGTCTTCCCGCTTTCGAATTGGACCGAATTAGATGTCTGGCAATACATTCATTTAGAGAAAATTCCGATTGTTCCGCTGTATTTTGCGGCACCTCGGCCGGTTGTGGATCGAGACGGGGTGATGATCATGCTGGACGATGACCGTATGCCGTTGGAGCCCGGTGAGGAACCGCAGATGAAGACCGTTCGCTTCCGCACGCTGGGCTGTTATCCGCTTACGGGCGCTGTCGAATCAACGGCCACGACGCTACCGGAAATCATCCAAGAAATGTTATTGACTAAGACGTCGGAACGTCAGGGCCGAGTGATTGATTACGATCAGGCCGGTTCCATGGAAGAAAAGAAACGAGAAGGTTATTTCTAATTCGTGTTCTTGACGGCGCCTTCGGCAGTTTCATTCAATTTCGCTGAAAAAGACGGACTACTATGTCGCACCATTCGGATCTTATCGCCACGGATATCGATGCCTATTTGGCTCAACACGAACAGAAAGAGCTGCTTCGCTTCTTGACCTGCGGAAGCGTAGACGACGGCAAGAGCACGTTGATTGGTCGCTTGTTGTACGATTCCAAAATGATCTATGAGGATCAGTTGGCAGCAGTCAAACGTGACTCGGCGGTTCATGGCACAACGGGTACTGACTTTGATCCCGCGCTATTGACCGATGGGCTGAAGGCGGAACGCGAACAAGGTATCACCATTGATGTGGCATACCGATATTTTTCCACCGCCAAGCGAAAATTCATCATCGCGGACACTCCAGGCCACGAACAATATACTCGTAACATGGCCACCGGCGCTTCCACTTGTGATTTGGCCATCATCTTGATTGACGCTCGTCACGGCGTGGTCGAGCAGACCAAGCGGCATAGTTTTATTACATCCTTGCTGGGGATCAAGCACATCTTGGTGGCCATTAACAAGATGGACTTGGTGAATTTTGACGAAAACGTTTTTGAGCAGATCAAATCGGATTACAAGTCGTTTGCCAGCCGCATGATTTCCGATGACGTTCACTTCTTGCCGATATCTGCGCTCAACGGCGACAACGTGGTGGACCCAAGTCAGAATACGCCTTGGTACGAAGGCAGTACGCTGATGCACATGCTGGAGAATGTCCACATTGCATCAGACCGCAACTTGATTGACTTTCGCTTTCCGGTTCAGTTAGTGAATCGGCCGAATCTTAATTTTCGCGGGTTTTGCGGGACCATTGCATCGGGCATTGTCCGGGCAGGTGATGAAGTCATGACGTTGCCTTCGCGCAAGAAGAGCAAAGTGAAAACGATTACTACTTTGGACGGCGATTTGGACGAAGCGTTCGCACCGATGTCCATCACGTTGACACTGGAAGATGAAATTGACATCAGCCGAGGCGACATCGTAGTTCATCCCGGCAACGTGCCGCGGATTGACGAAAAGTTTGACGCCATGTTGGTTTGGATGACGGAAGAACCGATGGTGCCTGGCAAATCGTATTTGATCAAGCATATGAACAAGACCGTCACTGGGTCGGTTTCGTCATTGCGATATCGAATTGACGTGAATACGCTGCAGCATACAGACGCCGACGAACTGCAATTAAATGAAATTGGTCGGTGCCATGTTACGTTGAATCAAGTCATTGCCTACGATTCATATGATCGCAATCGCACCACCGGTGCCTTCATTGTTATTGATCGGCTGACAAATGGAACTGTCGGCGCGGGGATGATTTTGGACCGGACCAGCAGTGACGATCAAACGTCTGCCTGGAACGCTGCTCCAGCCAGCCAGCATTTGGAATCCGCAGCGGGGCAGGTGACGGCGGTCGAAAAGGCAAGTCGCCTACATCAGAAGCCGTCCACCATTCTGTTGACCGGATTGACAGGTTCGGGCAAAACGACCATCGCACATGCGTTGGAACGCAAACTATTCGATTTGGGCCATTTGACGACGGTCATTGATGGACAGAATCTGCGCATGGGCCTCAACCGCGATCTCGGATTTTCAGACGATGATCGTTCCGAAAATTTGCGGCGAACCGTCGAGGTGGCCAAACTGTTGAACGACGCGGGGCTGATCAGTATCTGCTCGTTTGTGGCGCCGAATCGAGAAGTTCGACAGAGATTCCGTGACGCGTTTTCCCAAGACCAATTCGTGTTGGTGCATTTGTCGGCTCCTATCGAAGTTTGCCGTCAGCGTTCTGCCATGTACGAAAAGGCCGATTCGGGCGAAATTGCCAATTTTCCAGGCGTGACCGCTCCTTACGATCCACCCATCAACAGCGACCTAGTGCTTCCCACACACGAATGGAACGTTGGCAAGTGCGTGGATGCTATCGTTCGAATCATGAGCGAACGCCAGGTCATTCAAGGTTAGACGCCCCAATCTTCCCCGGCAAACCGACGTCTTCGGCCTAATCCGCATAGGCAGGTTGGATGCCAATTTTTCGTAGCGTAGATGTAAAGTAATCGTTGCGAGAGAATTAGGGGGACGCTTATAATCGAGGCTTAAGTAGCTTTATGCCTCGGTCCTAGGGGGATGCTAGGTCGGTCGTCAAGCTTGTCGATTATTTCCTAGTTTTCCCCTTCGAACTTGCAACATGAGTATTATTGCCCAATTGGCGTTAACGTCGTGGTTTGCCGTTGCCGTGATCGTTTTCTCGGAATTTCGCGGTTCACGCGGAATCGTCATTTGTATGGTTTTGGGCTGGTTGACACTTCCCTGTGCTGAACTGAATGTGCCAGTCCTGCCGAATGTCTCCAAAGCGGCCGTGACGGCGCTGGGGACGATATTGGCGGTGATGATTCTGGAGCCGCGTATGATACTGCGGCTGCGCCCGCACTGGATTGATATCCCGATCATCGTCTACTGCGTGTGCGGAATTCCCACGGCGTTGTCGAACGGGTTGGGGGTGCGTGAAGGAGTTTCTTGCACAATCGAAGCCTTCTTTTTGTGGGGTTCTCCATATCTCTTGGGGAGGGTTGCTTGTCGGAGCTTAGCCGACATTCGGTTTATTGCCTTGGCTATCATTGTTGGGGCGATTGCCTATGTCGCACCGTGTTTTGTCGAGATGCGGTTGAGTCCTCACTTGCATGTTTGGCTGTACGGTTTTCGGCCCTTGAGCTGGAACGCAGAAAAATTGGGAGGATACCGTCCATCCGTATTTATGTATGACGGGCTGGAACTGGGCTTCTGGATGGCTGTTGCGGCAATGAGTGCCTATTGGCTGTGGCGAGCCAAAGCAATTCAGAAAATCTGGGTAATACCCATGTCTTTTTGGGTAGTCGTCCTAATGGTTACATCGGTATTATGTCGTTCAACAGGCGCTACTTTGCTGACGATAGGTGGAATCATCGTATTGGAAATGGCTCGACGATTTCGCAGCAGTTGGCCTATTGTTGTGCTAACGATGATGATTTTTGTTTACATGGGGCTGCGAATTAACGACGTACCGTTTGACTTTACATCTGAGCTGGCAGCTAAATTTTCTGCCGAACGAGCTCAATCTTTGCAGTTCCGCCTTGATAATGAAGACATTCTAATAGACAAGGCCATGCAGCGTCCTTTATTAGGGTGGGGACGATTCGGGCGCAACCGTGTTTATAGCGACGAAGGGCGAGACATTTCCATTACAGATGGACTATGGGTCTTGTTGTTGGGCATTTTTGGTTTTGTTGGACTAGGGTCGTTTTTTAGTGCGTTCCTAATTCCGTCTATCGCGTTGATCGTGCGTCTAAGAAGGCTCCGGATTCCGTCTGCTTTCACCGGTGCGCCGCAAGTGATTGCAATGATCATGATTTTGTATATGTTCGATTCCTTGCTGAATGGCATGGAAAATGTAGTGTATCCGCTGTGTGCCGGAGCCTTGTCGAGTTTGCTGACGGTTTCGTCGGCTAGACTTCGTCGAGAAGTATTAGAGTCACAAACACCAGCCGTGAATAAGCCACAGCGAGTTCAGATTCGACAACTTTCTCCAGGACACGTCACTGAATTGACCAGACAGCCGACATTGGTTAGCTAGAAATCGCCGCCATCGAGTTGTAATTCGTAAGCAGCGATTAAAAAAATCATCACTCACATTTGATTGAGCCCCTTTTAGAGAGATTGCAATGCGAAACGGCAGCCTACAACTTGCTCCTCAGAATTACATCGAAAACCAAGTTGTCCGAATGCCCCACGGACAAATGCACTCAGACGACGAAGCCTCTCCGTCATTCATCCTGCAGGCGTTCAAACGTCGTTGGTACCTGATCTTGGCCGGTCTACTCGTCAGTATTGCTGGCGGGGTTTACGGGTATCAAGAATTGAAGCTGGAGTCGTCAACGACGTTTGGTCAAGTGCTATATACGCCGCTGCCCAACATCGTTGGTGAAAGCGCGAACAACACGGAATACAAACCCATGACTGTAACGGAAATCATGGTGGCTAATGACATTGTGCGTCCGCTCATCGAACGGAATCAGTTACAAGTGACGCCCAAGCGGTTACGAGAAATCTTGTCGGTACAGGCACCATACAATTCAACGTTGATTCATGTGGAATTAATGTGGACGGCTCCGGACGAATCAATTGCCATTGTGAATGATTTCATGAAGTTGGCGTCCGAAAAGTTCTTACAGCATCGTCGTGAATTGTTGTCACAATCGCGTACGCACATGGAGACTCGATTGACCGACCTAAAGGCTCAAGTTGAAAACTGCAGTAACGAAGTCTTGCGACAACGGCGCGAACAGTTGGCAGGCTCGGTTGCCGATGGGGATGCCTTGGAAGAAGAACAGATTCTGGAGCAACTACGCACGGTTCAAGGGATGCTGGATGACGTCATGAGGCGTCGGGTTAATACGCTGGCACAACTGCGAGCACTCAAGACAATTGTCAAGGAAGTCGAATCACAGCTCAAAGTGGATTTGCTGCAAGCTCGAGTAAAACAGTTTGAAGAACGCAAAGAGATTTATGCGAAGAACTTCAAGACGTCACGGATGGACGAATTGGAACGACAGTTGACGACGTTTGCACAAGAAAATGCCGACCTAGCGTATTCGGAATGGCGAGTGAAACTGGAAAATCTGGGCACAACCTTGCTACCACCGATCGACGGTTCAACCATGACGCAGATTGCCAGTGCCGAAATGTCTCTGCAGCAAAAAATTGATCAAGTACAACAGCTGGAAATTGACGCACTAGCCATGGAAGAAGAAGCGGCGACGTTAACGGAAACTCTAGATTCCGCTCGCCGCTCGTGGAAAGATTCGATTGGTGAATCCAAAGTTGTCAGCACCACGTTGGACGAAGCCGAAGCTGCGCTGGAAGAAGCAATGTCTCGTCGTAATGCCGCAGAAGAAAAATTGGCCAACATTCGCCTGATGGAGCAGTCGGACATTCCGGAACTTCGCATCTACACGCCGGCGTCGATGGAAACCACCGAATATTCGGATGGTCGAAAGAAGACGGCTGCGTTGATGTTTGTGGGGCTCATGACCGTGTTAGTGGTTCCGATTTTCTTGTTTGAAGCTGTATTCCCATCGGGCGATCCAGCTGAACGAGCTGCTCATAAAACGGGCCTGCCATTGGTTGGTACGGGAACATTCGTCGCAAAACGTTTGACGAACGATCGCTTCAGTTCTATGAAGTCGGAATCCTTGCGATTGCTGGCACTGCGAATCCAGCAATCTGTCCAGTCTTCTGGTGCGATGGTTTTGTTCAGCGGAATTAATCACCGAAAGTCGTCGATTCCTATGATCACGTACTTGGCGGAATGCCTGTCTCGTCGCGAAGAACGCGTTTTGATCATTGATGGCTACGACCCTGACGATTCTAAGAAACCGATCAAGGTCGAAATTTCGTCGAAAATTGCGTTGTCTTCGCCCAAACTGGAGCCAGTCGCAGTTGGACACGGCGGCGATGATACTGACCTTCAATCTTCGGATAACGAAACAGAATCACGCGAACTAGTCAATTCTGAATCGCTCGACGCCGAAGGCCTGGGGCTGTCCGACTTCCTGTCACACCACAACCTCAGCATTAATCAAATTATCAACGCAACCTCGATCCCAGGTGTGGATATGATTTCGTCCGGCACCATTCAGCTACCTAGCGAAGCATTCGCCTCGAAGCATTTGACGGAATTGCTGGAAGAATGTCGCGAACGGTACACCTTGATCTTGATGTCCGGACCACCCACGTCTCATCCATCCGATCTGCAAATGCTGGCAGCTCGAGCCGAAGGGTTGCTGTTTACCGTTCCCAAGAACGGACAGCATCGCGGAAACGGAGAAGACGTTGTTCGCGAATTAGTGAATTTGGGTGCTCCCATTATTGGTGTTGTTGGCTAGTTCCGACGGCCCAACGTGAAATGAACCTTTCGCTTTCTTACGCCTATTTAATTACTCCTGGGGAGACATTCTGTGAAGACTATTTTGGTCACGGGTGGCGCTGGCTTCATTGGCGGCACCTTCGTTAGAAAGTACGTCAGTGATTCCTGCCGCATCATCAACCTGGATGCACTGACGTATGCCGGCAATATTGAATCGCTGGAAGCCGTCAAGGATCAGCCAAACCATGTTTTTGTCCACGGTGACATCAAAGACAAGACGCTGGTCACGCAATTGTTTCAGCAATTCCAACCGGATGGAGTCATTCATTTTGCCGCCGAATCGCACGTCGACCGCTCCATCGGTGCTCCGGCCGTGTTTATTGAAACCAACGTCTTGGGAACACAGAACTTGCTGGAATGTGCTCGAGCATACTGGTCGGAATTGGATGACGAACAAAAGAAACAGGGCTTCCGTTTTCTGCATGTTTCCACCGACGAAGTGTATGGTTCGCTGGGGGAATCCGGCAAATTCACCGAAGAAACCAAGTACGCACCCAATTCGCCTTATTCAGCATCCAAGGCAGCGTCGGACCATCTGGTGCGAGCGTATTTTCACACGTTCAAACTACCGACGATGATTTCCAATTGTTCCAACAACTACGGTCCGTTTCAGTTTCCTGAGAAATTGATTCCCTTGATGATCATGAACGCCGTGGAAGGAAAACCTCTGCCAATTTACGGTGATGGTTCCAATATTCGTGACTGGTTACACGTAGAAGATCATTGTGAAGCACTGATGGCCATCTTTGACCAGGGCCGACCTGGCGAAGTCTACAACATTGGTGGCGACGCAGAACGTACCAACCTGGATGTTGTCAATCAGATCTGCAGCTTGGTGGATGAACTCTGCCCCGATTTGGCTCATCGGCCGGCATCGTCGCTGATCACCTACGTTACCGATCGACCAGGTCACGATCAACGCTATGCCATTGATGCTTCTAAGATCCAGAGCGAACTGGGCTGGAAGCCAAAGCATACGTTTGAAGCCGGCCTGAAGGAAACGGTGCAATGGTACCTGCAAAACCAAGTCTGGTCGGAACGAATTACGTCTGGGAAATACCAACGAGAACGTCTTGGTTTGTTAGACAATTCGTCCGTGGAATTCGTCGCCAAAAGTGTCGCGGCGGACAAGTACACTCCTGGCGAAATCGAAGGGGCGATCATTCGGCCGCTCAAAAAATTCGCTGACAATCGAGGCTGGTTGGTCGAGCTATTTCGTAATGACGAACTAGCCAACGCCAACTATCCCATCATGTCCTACGTGAGCGAAACCAGGCCGGGCGTTGCTCGAGGACCTCATGAACACGTAGACCAATCGGACTACTTCGCCTTTGTTGGGCCCGGAAATTTTGAACTGTACCTGTGGGATTCTCGTCCCGATTCGCCAACCTACGGCAAGTGCCACATCGAAACGTATGGCGAAGATCATCCGGCGGCCGTCATCGTGCCACCCGGTGTGGTGCATGCCTACAAGAATGTTTCTGACTATTCAGGCTGGGTCTTTAATGCTCCGAATCGGTTGTATGCGGGACCGGGCAAGAAATTTCCGGTCGATGAAATTCGCCATGAAGACCAAACCGAATCCCCTTACCAACTGATGTCCCATGTCTAACAAAAATCCAAGTCGCAAGGGAATCATTCTCGCCGGCGGTTCGGGAACTCGACTACATCCCATGACCATTGCGGTCAGCAAGCAGTTGTTGCCCATTTATGACAAACCGTTGGTGTACTACCCGCTGTCCACCTTGATGTTGGCGGGCATTCGCGAAATCTTGTTGATTTCCACGCCTGAAGACATTGGCAAATTTGAAAAGCTCTTTGGTGACGGTAGCCACATTGGCTTAAGCATCGAATATGCCGTACAGCCCAAACCAGAAGGCTTGGCCCAAGCCTTTGTCATTGGCAAAGAATTCTTGGGTGACAGCAGCGCCGCGCTGGTCCTGGGCGACAACATTTTTTACGGGCTAGGTTTCCGACGCATGTTGCGAGAAGTCGCGGCGCAGGAAAACGGGGCCACTGTGTTTGCCTACGCGGTGAAGGATCCGGAACGCTACGGTGTTGTGGAATTCGACAAATCCGGTTTGGCCATTTCGCTAGAAGAAAAGCCCAAGCAACCTAAATCCAATTACGCCATTCCGGGACTCTATTTTTACGACAATGACGTCGTCCAAATTGCTTCGAACCTGAAACCATCAGCTCGAGGCGAACTGGAAATCACCGACGTAAATCGGATTTACTTGGAACGAGGTGATCTGCGAGTTTCGACGTTAAGCCGAGGCTTTGCGTGGTTGGATACCGGAACGCCCGAATCACTGATTCAGGCCGCTAATTTCGTAGAAACGATTGAACAGCGACAAGGCTTGAAGATCGCTTGTATTGAGGAAATAGCCTACCGGCAAGGATTCATTTCGCAGGCAGATCTCCAGGCAATTGCCGAACAATCCAAAAGCACCTACGGAGAATATCTGCGAACCATCGCGGCGGAACGGCCATATTCGGACTAAGCAGCTCTTTTTGTGATTGAAAAACCAAAAGGCGAGATTCGACGGTTTGTCGAATCTGGCCTTTTTTCGTATCGCAAATAAAGCTCTTGATTCTATTTCGAACCGAACTTGGCCAACGCCACGTCACGGATGCCTTTCAAATCCAACTTGCCTGTGCCTAGCACGGGAATCTGGTCGACTTCCACAAACGAATCGACCGTTGGAATAAAGATATTGGGAAAATCTTGCTGACGCAAACCGTCACACAAATCCTGTGGGGATTGATTTAGTTTGGTGTGGACCACAATTAGACGTTCTCCCTTTTTGGTGTCGGGTACGGCGGTTACAACAATTTCCGGCGGGTTTTCTTCGTCGGTGCCGACCATTTGTTGCAGTGCTTCTTCGATGCGAATGTGCGGCACCATTTCACCGCCAATCTTACTGAAGCGACTTTCGCGGCCTGTGATGTGAATGAAACCATCGTCGTCAATTTTGGCGACGTCTCCGGTGGTATACCAACCATCTTGCAGGACTTCGGCCGTTTTTTCGGGCTGATTCAAATAGCCTTTCATCACGTTGTGGCCACTGATTTGTAACATGCCCGATTCGTTGGGACCGAGTTCTTCGCCCGATTCCAAGGAAACAACTCGAGCATGTACGCCCGCTACCGGACGTCCCACGGAGCCTTCTTTGGCGTCTACTTGATGCGATTGGGCGGCGGACCGACTGGGCGGAACATTGACGGAAACCAATGGAGACAATTCGGTTGTGCCATAACCTTCGGTGGGACGAATGCCAAATTTATCCTCAAACGCGTCGCTCAATTCGACTGGCAGTTTTTCCGCGCCCACAACCACCGTGTCCAGCGTTGCGAATTCTTCCTTCGAACAACGCTTCAAGTAGCTTCGCAAAAAAGTGGGTGTCGATAGCAGGATGGTCCCCTTGTGCTTGGCAATCATTTTTCCAATCACTTTGGCATCCAACGGATTGAAGTGGTAGGTGCCTTTGATATTCAGCGACGCGACTGTCCACAACGTCACCGTGTACCCAAAGGAATGAAAGAACGGCAGGATGCCCACAATCACGTCCGTGCTGCGCAGGTTGACCACTTGATCCACTGCCTTGACGTTGGCGTGGATATTGGAATTGGTCAACATGACTCCTTTGGGAATTCCGGTCGAACCGGAGGTGAAGATGATCGTCAGAATGTCATCTGCCTGAATGGTGCCCAGTTTCAAGACCGAATCTACCAGCGGTGCCGGCATCACGAACGCCATCAACGCTCCGATCAGCTTGTCTCCAAGAGTTGCTTTCTCTTTGAAGTCTTCCAAGCAAATCACGTTGGCGTCCATGTTCAGGTCCAGCTTTTCCAGAACCTTTCGACTGGTCAAAACGTGTTTGATGCCTGCTTGTTTGATGCACTGATTCATCACGGTGGATGAAACCGTGTAATTCAGATTAATGGCCACTCGCCGATCCAACGACACTGCCAAATTCACAATCATGGACGGTACACTGGGTGGCAGCAGAATTCCCACGTGATTTTCGTCAGCTTGCAGCACGTGTCTTCGCAGAATTCGACGCAAAATTAACGCTCGCATTAGGAAGCTGCCGCCCGTTACTTCGGCGCCGGTCGAATCGGCAACCTTCGCACCAAACTTGCGTCGCTTGCAGGCTCGAACCATATCCTGTTGAATCGAATTGGTCTTTTCCATGCGTTGTTTTACCGCCTTTGCACCAAGAGCTTGAACAGCTTGTCGAATTTGAAACAGGGACTGCGGACGGTCAATGGGATCGCCCACGTGAATGGTGAACGGGTATCGCCAGCGTTTGGGCCATTTCCAAAAAAACTTGCCACCTTGAAATGAAAACGCACTGCCCCAAAGGCCATCAATATACACCGGAACCACCTTGGCGTTGGTCCCCTTTAAAATCTTCATTAGGCCCGGTTTGAAGGCCATGAGGTTTCCGGAACGAGTGATCCCGCCTTCGGGAAAAATGCCCACCACGTCGCCGGCGATCAGGCCATCGCGTGCTTCTTTCAGTGCGCCGGCAATCGCCCGAGGACCGTTCGCAATCAGGATCGCTCGGAACTTCCGAGCCAACCGCATCATGAAGCGATTTTGGATATTGGGCGAATAAACGATAATGCGAAGATGCCGAGGACAAAACAGCATCATCAACTGCCCATCCAGCCAAGAAACATGGTTCGAAACCACCACCACTCCGCCTTCCTGCGGAAACTTTTCCCATCCCAATTGGCGAATGCGGTAGAACGCCGTGAAGAAACTCCAAACCACAAAGCGGACTGTGGCGACAGGCCAAAAGATAATACCGATGACAAAAGCCACGGCCAGCGCCGCCAGAACGCCAACGAATCCGATTGCCAGATTCGCCGCAAGGGATCCGATCGGCCCTATGTTGTTCCACAAAACAATGTCGCTCAAAACTGCAGTCCTGTGACGTTGGCGTGTCCACCGAGACCTGCTTCAACGCCACCGCTTGGTCTCGCTCTCCAGACGTGAGGCCCGAGTATAATTGACGGGCCAGTAGCGAGCAATTTCAGCTTGAAAACAGATTTCGGAAAATCCGAACTCGATGTGCCTAACGCACCAGCATTCTCAGGGCTGCTATTTTCGTAGACGCAAATCGTCGGTATCAGCGGCCAGTGCGGCGGCCAATTGATCGATGACGGGATCGAACCATAGCAACGTCGATTCGATTCCATTCAGTCGGTTCGCCAGGGCATGGCGAACAGCAACCGTCGGTTCAGCCGCGGCTACAAACGTGCCGGCCGTAAAGACGTAGACCAGATCGGCCGAATTGAATTCGCCATCTCCATTCCAGTCTCCTTCTTCAAAAGTGGAATTGTTGACAAAGGCGTCTTCGTATTCGCCGGCAACAAACACCATCACCAAATCACTGGAATTGAAGATGCCATCGTCGTTGGAATCACCGGGAATCCGAACCTCGTAAACGCGAACCGTTGACACGGGACAGACTTCGCCAAAACACAAGGCATGAGCGGAAAAAATATCCGCATCGCCATCTTGGTTGATATCGGCCAAGTGAATGTCATTCACGTCTTCCAGTCCCGTGGCCACAAGTTGGCGATCACCAAAGGAACCGTTGCCGTTATTTTCGAACCATCCGATGCTGGCGTCTTGCAGGCTGGAAACGACCGTATCCAAATCGCCATCGTTATCCACGTCCGCTACTCGTACGTTTTGCGGCTGAGTTGCATTGGTCCAAATCACTTGTGCCGAACCAAAGTTAGCGCGTCCGCCATTTCGAAACCAAACCACTTGATTCTGAACGAATGAAACCGCAAACACGTCTTGATCTCCGTCGCCATCGGCATCGCCCACATCTACAGAAAAGGCGCCAGTGAGATCGGCAATGGTCTTGCGAGCGGCAAAGGTGCCTTGCCCGTCCGTGTTTTCGTACCAGCCCACGCTTTGACTGGAAGATGCCAGCATGTCAACATCGCCATCATTGTCTAAGTCAACCAGAACAATTGCTGATGCCGACAGCACGCTGTTGTCAATCACATTGGCAGAATAGGAATTGCCGGTGCTGATGAATGACAGGAATTCTGATCCGGCCGCAACAAACACATCGGCGCGGCCATCGTTATTGACGTCCGCCGTCCGGATCTCTCGAGGCGAAGCCACGTCCGCCGAAATGACGCGGCGAGCGCCAAAGCTGCCGTTGCCGTTGTTTGGAAACCAACCGATCGTCAAATCGGGTGGTGACGAGAACAGGATGTCCTGTCGACCGTCACCGTTCACGTCATCGGCCCACACCGCATTCGCTCCTCGAACATCTTGCGCCAGAATCTGTTGTTTTCCGTACGAACCTTTGCCGTCTTCATTTTCGTACCACGAGACTTCGTGGTCGTACGCCGAGGCCACAATCGTGTCCAAATCGCCATCGCCGTCCAGATCTGCGGTCACGACATTTTTGACGTTCTTGGCATCGGACGAAACCACTTGCACACCGCCAAAGCCGGTGGACGTACCCGGATACCACTCGAAACGGCTCAGTGATGAATTACCTGCCATCAGATCGGGCCGATTGTCTCCGTTGAGATCCGCAACCGCCAACGAGGTTGCACCGCTATTACTGGAAATGGTGGTCGCCGCACCAAAACTTCCTGCGTTGTTGCGGAACAGCAAAATCTGCTGACCGTAGCGAGCGGACGCGATCACGTCCAGGTCGCCATCGCCATCGATATCGGATGCGGTGACGGCCGTGCCTTCGTCTAAAGACGAAGTAATCACCTCTTCGGTGAAACTGCCGTCACCTTGGTTGATGTACCACGTGACAGAATCGTAGCTGACAGCCAGCACGTCGATGTTTCCGTCATTATTTAAGTCCGCTGTGCGCACTTCATCAATGGTGTCGACGCTACCGAGCGATTCGGACGAACCAAAATTCCCGTTCGTGTTTTCGAACCAAACGACTTCGCCGGAATCGTATGAACCAACCACGACGTCCAAATCTCCGTCACCGTCCAAGTCATCCGTGACGACCGAAAGTGGTTCGCCGACGTCACCGATTTCGCCGGCCAGCAATAAATTTCCCGTACCATCATTTTGGTACCAGACAACCTTGTCCCCGTCAAAGAATGTTGCCACCAGATCAATGTGGCCGTCCTGGTTCATGTCCACGGCGTGAACGTCGCTGGCGCCGGTCGCCTGATCATCAACCAAAATGGTTCGACCAAAATTTCCCTGACCGTCGTTTTCATGCCACGCCACAAAGCCGTCCAGAAACGAAGTGGAAGCCACATCCATGTCTCCGTCACCGTCGATATCCGCGATGTCAAAACCACGGATGGCGCGAACGGAGTCCGAAATACTCAAACGTTTGGAAAATTCTCCCGCTCCCAGATTTCGGTACCACTGGATGGAATTATTTTCGTAGGCCGATGTGACAATGTCCAAGTCTCCGTCGCCGTCTAAGTCAGCCGCTTGCACATCCGTGGGCAAATCCCCTTCGTTTAGTTGGATGTCTCGAGGAAT
>JAGQOZ010000428.1 GCA_020426955.1 Planctomycetales bacterium | reverse complement strand
CGCCGACTGTGCTTCGCAGCGAAGCTGGAAAACTCCCGAACACTACGCTTCGGCCATTTGCATCGGCTTGTCCAGCGGAACGACATCGCTGGGCACGCTCTGGCTGTTCTCCGACGAACTTCGTGATTTCGAACAGCGGGACATTCAGGTGTTGGAGATTGCTGCTGAAACCGTCGCCATGGAAATCGAACGATTTTCCATGCTGGGCGAAGTATCTCAAACGCAGGCCTCCCAGTTTGCCATGAACGAATTGCGCAGCTGGCAAAAAGAACGTTCGCAGGTAGTGCCGCCCACTGTCGATGGTTGGGACGTGGCTACGGCGGACAGCGCGAACTCCGCTACCGAAGTGGAGGATTTTCACGACTGGCGTTTGAATGAAAAAATGGAATTAGTTCTGGCCGTGGGTGGCACCATGCAGAATGGGCCGACCGCCATTTTGGCAAACACCGCATTGAAGGCGGCAACGCAAGTCGAAGCGGATCAGAATTATTCGCCCGCAGACATGTTGAGTCGGCTGAATCAAAGACAGTGGGCATCGTCCACCGGTGCCGACTTTGCGTCCTTGTGCGTTGTGAAATGTGAGAACCAAGTCGGTGTGATCTCGCTAAGTCACGCCGGTCACGCGGGTTACGTCTTGATTCGCAACGAACAATGCGAACTGGCGCGATCCCAGACCGAATTGGGATTCGATCCAGATACCCAATTTGAGGACGTGAAATTCGAAGTTCACGCAGGAGAAATCCTCATTGCCTTAAGCGACGTACGGCCGTTTGCCAGCCTGACTTCGGCGGAACGAACTCAGTTCGCTGCTCAAGTCCAACACTTGACATCACAAGAAATTGCGAATTCGGTCATGCGACTCGCTAGTTCTGAAAACTCCGGAATGGCCGCCAAGTCGCTAACCGCTTTGGTGGCCAAGCGAAATCGATAGTTCTACTTCTTCGGCCAAGGAATCTGGCGGCGAGTTTTCAGGTCACTCGCCCGTTGGCCCCGTCATGTGCTGAAATTCGCACTATTCTATAGCCATCGTGACTGGTGGGCCGCCAAAATTTCTGCGACCTTGGTAACGATCCGCGCGGGAAACGTTTGGCAATGCAGTTACGTTTACTCCAGCTTTTGGGAGCCCTGACAAATGGTACTGACAACAAAACAGAAGATTTCACTGGCAAGCTGCGCCGGGGCATTGGCCTTCTTGGCGATTTGCCGTTCAGCCGTCGGCGATGACTGGCCGCAGTGGCAAGGACCCGACCGCAACGCGGTTTCAGCAGACACAGGATTGTTGCAGGAGTGGCCCGCCGAAGGACCAGCACTGGCATGGCGAGTGGACGGATTGGGCGGTGGCGATAGTGCTCCGGCCGTAGCCGATGGAAAGTTGTTTGGCCTGAGTAATCGAGACGGCAAGGAAATTGTCTGGGCGCTGTCGGAAGCAGATGGCAAGGAATTGTGGGACACATCGTTAGGAGATGCCGTCGACCAGCGCATGCCACAGTCCAAGGAAGGCCCGGGCGGAACACCAACGGTGGACGGTGATCGACTGTACGCCATTGGCATGGGAGGACGAATTGTTTGCTTGAGTATCGGTGACGGCCAAGTCATCTGGCAACGAAACATGGTGGATGACTTCAGCGGTACGCTACCTGCCTGGAGCTACCGCGAATCACCACTTATTGACGGTGACAAACTGATTTGTACTCCAGGCAGCCCTACGGCAACGTTGGTGGCTCTTGATAAACGAACCGGCGAAACAATTTGGTCCAGCCAACTACCGCCGTCCGAAGAAAAAACGGATGCTGCCCCGCAGCAAAGGGCCGGGGATCGAAGCGAACGAATTCGCGGTGAACGGCCGAATGCCGACCAAGACTCGCCACGTTCCGGTCGGCGACGACGTGGACCAGGACGTGGTCGCGGAGGGATGCCGAGATCGGGTGCGGCCTATTCGTCCGCCATTGCCATCGATGTTGATGGGCAGCGACAATATGTCCAGCTGACGGCAAATTCGCTGATCGGTGTCGCTGCCGACGATGGTTCCTTCTTGTGGCGCTATGATCGTCCGGCCAATCCCATGGGAATCAACTGTTCGACCCCAATCTACCAAGATGGAATGGTCTTTGCCGCGTCGGCCTATGGCACCGGTGGCGGCGCGGTCAAACTGACCAAAGACGCGTCAGGGAAGTTTCAAGCAGACGAGATCTATTTCACTTCCAGCATGCAAAACCATCATGGCGGTATGATTGTCATCGACGGTGCGTTATACGGAGCCAATGGTGGAAACGGCGGCGGGTTTCTCGCTTGCTTGGATTTCCAAACGGGCGAAATTTTGTGGCGAGATCGCAAGGCGCCTAAGGGGGCGCTGCTGATGGCCGATAAACGTCTGTATCTGCGTAGCGAAGAAGGGACCATGGTTCTGATCGAACCGTCTCGAGAAAAATTCGTGGAACGAGGCCGATTTGAACAACCCGACCGCAGCGAAGCACCGGCTTGGGCACATCCCGTGATTGCGAATGGCAAACTCTATATTCGTGACCAAGGGCTATTGCTGTGCTATGACGTCCAGCAGCAATGAACCACATTGTGGCGGTTTCCAATTCAGCGAATACGCGTAAGCAAACAGCGGTGGGGTTCGCAGGGCATCGCCGAACCGTCGCCGCAGAAACCCGGCTTGACCCGCCGTACAAAGGACTTAGACTATCTCGTTCGCTGATTTCCTTCCGGCAATGAACTGTGGCAAATTCCACGCGGCCATTTCCTTGCTTTGTGAAGCGGTCGGTGGAATGTTGCGCGAGTGGCGGAATTGGCAGACGCGCTAGGTTGAGGGCCTAGTGGGAGTTAATCCCGTGGAGGTTCGAGTCCTCTCTCGCGCATTCGGCTTGTGATCCTAAACGCGGTAAGGCGAACAGATCACAGGCCTTTTTTATGCGCCGACGGTAATTCGCCACGGGATCGATGAAATAACGCATTCTGATTCGCACATATTCGCACGATCAAGTTTCTTGAATTCAACATTTCGGCGCATAGAAAAAGCCCATCCCTGGTCTTGATACAACCAACGCGGTTGGAAACGGCGGTCGATGCTATTGCACCTTGGTGAAGTGAAGCCAGGTCTCTACGTTGTCAAATTCCATATCAAAGCCGTTGTCATTCCAGCGATAGTTCTGATTGTAGTGACCAAGATTCGTGTTGAATTCAAAGTGTGTCCCGTGATCGATGTAGGTTCCTTTTTCTTCTACAACTTCTTTTGATCCATCGTCGTAGTAGGTCACCATCACGCAGCCATACTGTCCGTCGGCCAAGAATCGTTGTACCGCTTTGAACTGCATGCCGTCCAAGTCAACGGCTGTTTGCCAATCGCCGATCAAGGTATTCGCTTGTGCTTGATTGTCTTGCGAATAGTTTGCGTCTTCGGCCGATTCATCTTGCACGTCTTCGGCTGCTTGGTTGTTAGCGTTGGAAAGTAGTTCATCAAAGTTGTAGCCCCATTTGACCAAGACATCTTCACTGACCTTGGGCAAGTCTAACGATCGAATGTTTTGGTTGTGCTTCAGATCGTCGATATCCACAATCATGATCATGCCCTTTTCCTGAGCTTTCTTTAGTGTCTCGAATCCGGTCTGCACGGCTTCTTCCAACGTGCCGGTGCCAATCATCGTAGACTCAATGGGGAGTTGATTTCCGTTGGGCAATTCGATGATCGGAAATGCGTGTCCAGGGATGATGGCGATGTAGGGCTTCAAACCGACTGATTCGGCGGCACTAGCCCACAGGATTGCCAAGTCAATGCACGTGCCCGCTCGGTTTCGCAAAACATCTCGACCATACTTAACATGCTGTCCGAAGTAGTCATTCACGCTCAGTCCGGGCGAAGTTTGGTACGAAAGGTGATTCATCTGTAAGGCAGCCCACATGGTATTCAGGAAGACAACGGCGTGTTCCGAATTCAGCGAAGCGGCAGGTCCGCCGGCCAAGGCGCTAATGCGTCCTGCGAATTGTTGCATTACCGGATCGGTACCGTTGGTGAACGTGGTCAAGATGTAAGGAGCCAGATCAAAACTTTCAAACCAATTCAAACTCGCTCCGTCCGGTCGGCTGGAATAGATGACTTCATTGCGAGAAAGAATTTGAACTCGTCTAGCGTCGGTATCCTGAACCTTGTCGCCATCTTCGGTGGTGTATTCCACTTCGGTTTCCACCATGGCATGACGAGTGCCGGTGAGGTCGGCCAGTCGGTCAATGTCCATGACAGGGTAGAAGTAATCCAACACCGTTTGCCCCGGATAGACAACTCGGCATTTCTTCCAGGGGCTCCAAGAACTGTAACCGTTGATTCGAAAACGAACTCGGTAATCATACAGACGCTGATTGCCCGTGTTGGTAAACAGGTTTTTGGCAGCGAACAGTTCGGATTGTTCAGTGCTGTAAATCTTGGCCAAACTGCTCATGATGTGTTCTTGAGCTAACAGTTCGTAGTCTGCACCGGGACGACTTCCGTAATCGATTTGCGGTTCAAAGTCGTACGTCAACTGGCCTCGGCGAGCATCAAACTGGACGTTTTGGCTGCCTTCGGGCAGGTTGACTCGAGTGTACATGCGCATCATGCCGACAGCGGCTTCTGACACGCTGCCAAATATGGCTTGGTTGTCGTGAATGTCCAGCAGTTCGAACCCATTGTCCATGCCACCGACATCAAACAACCATTTTCCTGGAGCCGTGGTGCGAAGCAAACCAACCGCATCGCATTTGGAAACCACACTCTGAGCTCGATCTTCAAACTTCGCGTCAATGTTTCGCATTTCCAGCCAACCGGCGTTCTGCTCCATCGAACGAATGACGTGGAAGGCGTCGCCAAAAGTTTGCTTGACTACGGCGTACGATTTCGCCGGCATCGAAAGGTCGTAATCGACTTTGGCATTGCCGATCGAATCGATATTGATGGTCATGTCCAGTTTCATGGACGTAGGCGACTGGGCTGGAGCGAATCGAGCTGTCGCGAATAGTAACGACGCGGCGATTACCACGCGAAGGATGCGGCTGCGAATTGCTGGAATGCTGAGTGTCATGGCGGATTCTCCTGATTTTTTCTTCGATAAGGTCAGTTTTATTGTTGGAACTGCCTTCCATACCGACTCAGGATCACCTTGTGACAGCAGACGCAAAATTGTGGTGTTAAAAAGATGGAACACCCGAAGAAATGCTCGAATAGCTCGTCCGCAAGCCTTTCATCACTTTAGGCGTTCAAGTTCCCATTCCCACACGAGTCCGTCTTCTGGGTGATCGACGGAGCAAGTCATGCGAAAGCCCAGCTTCTTCAGAATGCTGGTCGAGGCGTTCATTTCGGGCAGAGTCTGTGCAAACACGGTAAGTTCGGGATT
>JAGQOZ010000427.1 GCA_020426955.1 Planctomycetales bacterium | reverse complement strand
GAAACCCCCCTCCACCTTAACACCAAAAACACAAGCTAGCGGAGGGACTTGAACCCACAACCTGCTGATTACAAATCAGCTGCTCTGCCAATTGAGCTACGCTAGCGACCTAATTTCAGCAACTAGAAAACGCGTCACTATATCAATCCGACAGATTCTTTCAATACGAGTTCGCTGATCGTATAGAAAAACCGGTCCGGGACGCTAGCCCAATTTCGGCAGCGCAACTCAGAAAGTTACTAAGCTCGGTTCCCGAAAACATTTTCCTCAAAAAAAATAAAACCGGAAGCAATTCAACACCACCTGTGCAGTGTCTCTATTTCTTCCGGTTTGACATCACTTTTCAATATTAACAAGCAAAGCGAAACGACTAGGGAAGGTGGTTAGTCTGCCAACTCAATTTTCTCTTCGCTTGCAGCCAGACGAAGCTTCGACAACGCTCGAGCTTCAATCTGCCGAATCCGTTCTTTTGTCACGCCTAAATCGGCCCCGACTTCTTTTAGTGTCTTAGGCTCGAGGCTGTGATCCAAACCGAATCGGCTGATGATAATCTTTTGCTCACGGTCGTCAAGCCTTGACATAATCCTTCCGATTTGAGTTTCTCGATTTTTTTGCTCCGCCTCTTGTTCATACGGGACGGGCCGAGAATCTTCGGCAGCTTGAAACAATTCTTCGCTACTGGTGCGGAATCGGTCGCGTTGTCGAAATTCGTGCGGAATTGTGCGAGCAAAGTTCTTCATGATGGCCCAACTGGCGTACGTGCTGAACTTATTGCCTCGCGAAAAGTCGAACTTTTCGACCGCTCGAATCAGAGACATATTGCCATCACTGACCAGCGAAAAGAATTCGTCTGTCTGGCCGACATGCCGCTTGGCAATCGAGACGACGAGGCGCAAGTTTGCCTGGACAATCCGGTTCTTGATGGTGGTGGCGTCCGCGAACAGCTGGTCGATCTGGTCCATGATTTCTGGCCGGGCCGAAGACGGATGCAAACCACCTCGGAGCTTGCTAGCTTTACATTTAAGGTAGTTAAACTGCCGAAACAGGTGGTATTCCTGATCACGGTTCAACAAGGGAACTTCGTACAAGGATGCCAAATAGGGAGGCAATCCGGACGGCACTCGAGCCTTTCGACCGCCTTCCACTTGCGGCATCTTTCCCATAATTTCCGCTTCCATTTGCGGATCGTCAAAACATTCATTAGGAATGTAATCCAGTGGCAATTCCAAGATCTGTTGACAACGCACTTCGTTCACGATGCGTTCGATCGTTGCAGGCGAACGACGATGCCGCTTGGCCAAATCCTCAAACGAAGCGCCTTCCACAAATTGGCGGAAGATCTTGACCTTTTGCTCCTCCGAAAGGGGCGTATTCTTATCTGGAAAAATGGCCAGATCCGGATGTGCGGCGTCAAAGTGCTTGAGCGTATACCGAATTGTTTCGATACTTCGGCCAATTTGCGCTGCAATTTGCCGAGTCACTTCGGAGGGGCAGATTCCGGTTCGAGCAAGCTGACGAGCAAGCTGGACAATCTGGCCCTTTTCGGCGTCGGAAAGCTGGCTGAAGCGTTCGCCCCTTGCGACTCGTTCCCGATTGGCCGACACAAAGTGCTGGACGCTGGATTCCAGGAATCCAATGCGCTTACGTCCTCCAAAAACAAATCGGCGGCTGACCAAACCTTCTCGTCGCCAGCGAGACAACGTCTTGGTGGCCACATTGAACCGCTCGCTCAATTCGTCCACGGTGTAGACGCGTTCCCCTGCCTTTTCCACGGGAATGGACGCAACGTCAGACACGTCTTCAATCAACAGCCGAAGATCGGCCTGCAGTTGTTCTCCGTCCAACGATTCATGGGACGCGATCAGTTGATCGTAAAGGAAACTGCTGACGTTACCGAGTATTCGATGCGCAACCATTTCGAACGCATGCGACTTGCTCGCGTCAATTTCATACAGCAGCAATTCCGCGCGAACGCCCAACGCCACTAGATCGCCGCGATCAAAGTACCGAACAACGTGGTCTCGCAAACCCTTTATCGAATTATGCTTGTAAGCTGAGTGCATGACTCACCTCATTTCTGTCCTACGACTATCCTCGGTGTTCCATGCGACTCCCATCGCCCGAAAATAGCCCCTCTTCTTCGGATAGGCGGTAATCCCTAATCCGCGCGTCTCGGAAGTATCCACCGAAACGACAATCTTGAAGCAAATCTGAAATCTCGCCGTCTTTTGCCTCAAGCCTGGTTACTGTTATGACGAATTCGCCATGATCTTCTTACGTAACAAGGTGGAAAAAGGTCGTGAAAAGTTCGCTCCGCACCTTGATTTCCTTCGTTTCTTGCATACGCGACTTGAGTAATTCGTTTTCAATAAAAAAACTTGACAAAAATCTTGTTGGATTTCATCAATCGGACGCGACGATGAAACGTTGCGGGCCGTCTAAAGCAATCCTAGCCGCACAGAAGTAAATGCCCAATTTCACGCAAATTCCAAACAAGGAAGTTTCGAGAATGATGCGGATGATTCAAAAATTGACCATTATTGCGTCTGTCATCTTGCTATGCAGTCCGCTGGCCGCCGCCAACATTGACGCTTATGCTCGCGACGCAGGGAACTGCAAAGCAGTACTGGAAGTGGAAGGCAAGCTGACTCCCGCCGCGAACGGCGACCAGCCGGTCACAATTGCCACGTCGGGTTCGGCCACCCTGGTCTACAGCGAATTGGTTTCAGATGGACGATCGATCCGTAGCTACGGTTCTGCCGAGGCCAACCTCAAGATTGGCGACATTCAGCGAACTCCATCACTGCGTTCCAATCGAAATCTGATTCAACTGGATCTGGGCGAAGAACCCACATTTACATCTTTGCAAGGCCCTTTAACGCGAGAAGAATTGGAATTGCTGGTCGTGCCGTTCTCTAGCGATACGATCAACCGGCTATTTCCCATTGGTGACTACCAGGTCGGTAAGCAATGGCAGCCGGCAGCAGACGACCTGCGGCGTTGGCTGAACATCGAAACAATTACCGACTATGACATTCAAGCCGAAGTTGTGGCCGTTGAAGACAATATCATACGCGCCGAGATCTCGGGCACGGCAACCGGTTCCGTCCGAGACGCTCCGTCTCGGATCACACTCAAGGCAAAGGCCAATTTCGATCTGGCCAGCCAACGCGTCACGTGGATTGCAGCCAATATCCACGAAGAACGTGAAGCAAATCCTATCGCACCGGGATTTGACGTGACCGCTCGAGTTCGACTGGCGATCACGTCTGCCGACCAAAACACGACCGCCCAATTGACGGCATTGCATTCGAGCGAACCGACCGATACTTCGTTGTTGGAATTCAAGCCACAGAACCGCGAATTCCAGTTGGTTCACCATAGAGACTGGCATTTGGTATCCGAAAACCACCACCTTTCCGTCTTGAGAATGGTCAAGGAGAAGGTGACCGTCGCGCAGTGCAATGTTCGAGTCCTGCCGATTCGCGACAAGCAGGAACGCATGTCGCTGGATACGTTCCAATCACACGTGCACAAAAGCATTGGCCAACCGCTAAAACAAATTGCCGACGCCACAGAATCAACCACGTCTTCGGGGCTTCGCCAGTTAAAAGTTACTGCCGTCGGCACCGTTGCAGAATCCGCCATCCAGTGGATTTGCTACCACATTAGCGACGAAACCGGCCACGAAATCTCATTGGTCTTTACCATGACAGACGAACAATCCGAAGCATTTGCAGGTGCCGATCACGAATTGGTCAATAGTATCGTCGTGATTCGATCCACGGACGAACAAGCACAGTCGACCGTGACATCGATTCGCTGATTCGCAGCGAATTCCGTCCGCGTGCCAACGTAACATCTGATCGTTTCTTTCGCTTGACCCAAGACTGCTGGAGTTGTTTCCAGCAGTCCTTCTTGTTTCTAGCCAAAGAACGAAGGTGATTCGTTCAATCCGCTTGACGTCACAATCCGAACACGACAATCTTTTCAGCACATTTACTCTTAACAAGCTGTTTGACCCAGTCTTCGTATCCCAGCTATACTAAGCCTTTACGGAACAGAGGAAAGGGCTTGTGCTGCGCCCGGTCCAACTGCATTGCAGGCACGGTAATCGAATTCTGAACGTTTAGGACCCTTCATGAACAGCAATTCTCGCGTTATTCGAGCTGTCACACAGGTGATGTTGTTTGGTGGCATTGTGGCGACGGTTTGTTCGACCAGTGACGCACAAGTGCGATCCAATCGAACTCGAAAGCTGGCTCCCGGCACAATCGTTCAAATTGAACCGACGATTGAAGCGGCGGAAACCTTTACCGGCCCAATCGAATTGATCGAATTGACCAAAGGCGTTCCAAATTTGCAGTGGGATCCCAATTTTTCGCCGCAGTCGGAAACGCTGTTTGCCATGGCCAAGGAGACCACTTTTCGACGTCCCATTTGGGCGTTGGAGATTGGTTTCAAGCCCATGCGCATGCTTGAAATGCCCGTCATCGATAGCAACGGGGTCACTCGGACCAAAAAAGTCTGGTATCTCATGTACTACGTGCGAAATTCGGGAAACCACTTGCGACCTTCGCCCCAGGAAGATGAACGAGGCCACACGACGTTTACCACGGAAACGGTCAAAATGGAGATTCGTTTCTTTCCGAATTTTGTCCTGGAAAGCCACGAATTTGGCAAAGCGTATTTGGACAGCGTGATTCCAGGTGCGGTGGAACGAATACGTCGTCGCGAAGACCCGAGTTTACGCCTGTATGATTCCATTAGCATTAGTTCTGTGCCCATCAAAGTCAGTTCAGAAGGTACGGACAATCGAGTCTGGGGAGTGGCGACCTGGGACGACGTGGATCCGCGAACCGACTTCTTTTCCGTTTATGTCCGAGGCTTAACCAACGCGTATCGCTGGCAAGACCCGGAAGATTTCCAGCCGGGTGACGAACCGGGCGAAGGACGCGAATTTACCTACAAGACGCTGCAACTGAACTTTTGGCGACCCGGTGATGCGATCAATCCGGACGAAATGGAATTCCGATATGGTCTGCCCACCGTCAGCCAGCTCCCCCCTAATCGAGACCAGGATGAAGTTCTGAAAATTTACCGACTGCCAGAACGGGTTGATTACCGATGGGTATATCGGTAAAAATGTGCACGGTAGCGTCGCTTCGCGCCCAATATCCTAGCCCGAAGCGTTAGCGAGTGGTTTATTGCAGCTTTTTTGCTTCCTCTCGCGGACGTATCGTGCTAGTTAAAGTTTTCGCCAGGTAATTTGCTAGCAGATTCAGTTTTGCAATCGAGCTAGTTCTCACGAATAGATCTATCACGGAGCTTGCAGTAATGGCACATAAGAAGGGTCAGGGTTCTAGCCGTAACG
>JAGQOZ010000426.1 GCA_020426955.1 Planctomycetales bacterium | reverse complement strand
TCCGGCCTTAGAACAATCATTTTCTCAGGATCTTATGGTCCACAGTCTCGATCGCTTGGCAGACAGCGATCTTGTAGCCGTTGGCGCTTGGTCGCATTTTATTCGCATTTGGGACTTGGCCAAGGAACCCGGTTCGCTGCCAAAACTTGAAATTCCCACCGATGCGCGAATGACACGAGGCATCAAGCATCTACCCACACGCAATTCGATATTGACCATCGACCACCGCGGCGTTTGCCGTGAATATTCGCTGGAGACGAGTGCATGCGTTTGGAAATATTCACTTTACGATCAACAAAACTCCGAGCGGGTTCAGTATGACGCAAAAGTCTTGTCAGAACGTGACCGCTGCGTCGTTTTTGGAGGCAGCCCCAGCCACGGACATATTGCGGTCTTTGATTTGAACTCCATGGATTTGATTGTTTCCAATTCCGATCTGCCAGGCCACGTGAGTGCTGATGTTCTTCAAAATGGTCGAATGATCGTTGGTTATCAAAACTCGGCGAATATCGAAATTCTAAACGTCGATGATCTTACGAAGGTTAGCGGATTTGAGCTTCCCGGAGATGGCGTGGAATGCGTTTGTGTTTCTCCCGATAAAACGAAGTGTGCTTTCAACACGGTGCGGCGAGGCGAAGTCAGTGATTTTTGTGACTTATCGTTGTGGAACTTGAGCGACCACAAAGTTCAAGAACACGTGGGAATCGAAGGTCGCCCGTTTCGCTCGATCGAGTTCTCGCCCGACGGTTACTTGATCGCGACGGGACAGCAATCGAGTGGCGTCGTTTGTTTGATACCGACCTGCTACTGCTGCGCAAGCATCCGGCTCATTCGATGTCGGTGACAGACATCTGCTTCTCAGCGGATTCTAAACGCATGATGACATCTGGCAACGATGGAGCGGTCCATGTCTGGAACTTGTCGCGGTTTTTAGCTGCTGAACAGTCAATCTCGCGGCTTCGAACGCATGTTAGTTTTTTCAGCGATTGTGAATTTTTGGATAACAATAAGGCTTGCGTGACGTGCTCTGCTGGCCTGATTACTTTCGATGTCCGTACGGGCCGGGAACTTGATCGACGCCCCGTCACCAAAGCTGAGATAGAATCCAACGTTCTCGCAATGGTAATCTCCACAGACCGGAAACTGATCGCGTTGTCAGCCGAATCCTTTCCAGAACGCCAAGAAACGTACCTGGAAATATTCAATACGCTGACGAAGGAAATCATTCTGACGAGACGGTTTCACGAAGGTGATTCTGGATCGGCAAAGCGAGCGTTTTCACCTGACAACCGCTTCTACGTTCACTTCATCAAGAAACGTGTTACTGTCTCTGATGTTGTCGCTGGCTGCGAACATTTCGATTTTGAGTTGCCTGCAGAATCGAAGTCGGTTGCGTTTGCACCCGATGGTAAGTCGTGCGTCTTCACCGGCAATGACGGCATGCTGTATCGATACTCCTTTCCCGAAGGAATCGAGAAAACGAAACGCTTCCTTCAAGCGGCTTTCTGGCAGTTCTTTCCGAGTGATCATGCGTCGGTGTTTTCGTCGAATCGCCTCATCAAATTAACTGGAGCCAATAGTTCCTCTTCAGTGAGGTTCGTTTCATCGTCGAATCCTGATAAAACGAGTTCGGCCCCTGTGGCATGTGCGGTCGTGCAGGAAGCCATGATGGAAGCAACCAGGTTGCTACCTGAATACTTGTCCCATCGGCGAATATGCTTTTACCCCTGGCTACGTGAATTAGCGATCGGATCGAACGTCCGGTTTCCGTTGTTCTCCACAATAAATACTTAATCGCGTTTGTCGAACGCTACGTCGCCTGACGTACTCATTTTGCAGCGAAGCGTCTGATTCGGTTGTTTTTTGTCAACGTCGCGTTGACGTACGAAGACGCATCTTTTCGGTTCGCATCACTTCTGAATGCAAAGCGATGTGTTAACACGATTTTCCGCCAATAGTGCAGCGCACTCGTACCGCACATAAGCTATGGTTCGAATAGGGCCATTGCATATGAATTCATAGACAGCGAGTAACAAGGTTACCATCGCCCATGAAGAATAAAAAGCGTAACGGGGTTGCGGCAACAGAATTCGCCATCGTAATGCCGCTGTTGTTTCTGGTCATTGCTGGAACCATCGAAATCTGCACCGGCTTCTTCCTGAAGGAATCGCTGACAGTGGCTGCCTTCGAAGGTGCTCGTGTAGCCGTCCAGAGAAAATCGACTTTGGCGAGCGTGGAAAATCGAATCATGGCAGTATTGGCAGAGCGAGGCGTGAATACCTCGGGCATGACAGAACCTATTTTCGAAGTCACTCCCAACCCGGAAACAGCGGCAATCACCACACCGATTGAAGTGACTGTGCGAGCTCCCATGACGGGAAACACGATCATTCCGCTGCGTGGACTATTCACTTGGCTGGGCGATGGAACGGTTTCAGCCGACGTGACGATGATCAAGGAGTTTGTCGATGTCGTCAACTAAGCAATCAAGACGCCGAGTTCGCCACGATCGAAATGGACAGACTTTGGTCGAGTTCGCCCTTGTGGCGCCGCTCATGTTTCTGTTGATATTTGCCAGCTTAGAGTTCGTTCGATTGCAAATGCTGCAGAGTCTGGCTCGTGATGCTGCATACGAAGCAGCTCGCATGGTGATCGTACCGGGTGCCACCAAGGCCGAAGGCGTGGCAGAAGCGAATCGCATCCTGAACCTGCTGAGTACTAGAAATGCAACGGTAACGGTGAATGCCTATGCATCTGGCAATGTAGAACAAGATGAAATCACAGACCGAACTTCCGCAGTAGAAGTAACGATACAGGTTCCCTTGGCCAGCAATTCCTTTGTGCTGTCCAAATTTACGCAAGGCAAAACGCTTCAAGCCAGTACGCGGCTGGGCTTCGAATCCTACGACGGATATTACGACGGTGTTAGTACGGACTGAGAGATTCTTCTTTGAGAGAGACGTGCGATGATGATACACAATACGAGCCCTGGGGCTTCTCGACGAGGAGCCGTGATTCCTTTGTTTGCAGTACTGTTGCCAGCGATACTCATCCTGTGCGGCGTGGCCATCAATATCGCTTACATGCAGTTGACTCGGACGGAACTAAAAATTGCTTCGGACGCGGCGGCACGAGCGGCTGGTCGAGGCTTAAGTGAATTTCAGGACGTCGATGCCGCTATTGCCTTGGCCCAAAGCACCGCGGCTTTGAACGAAGTTGCGGGTCAGCCTCTAACGCTAGATGATGATCAAGTCACCTTCGGCCTCGCCACTCGCACCAACGGTGGATACGGCCGGTATTCGTTCACTCCGAAAAACACCAACGCCGTTCGCAATAAGACGGACAAAGCAACTGCGGTTCGAATCTTCGCGCGGCGTGACAACGGTTCGAATGAAGGCGCTGTTCGCTTGCTGATTGCGGGCGTGGGGCCTTTCAATGACTTCCAACCCACCAACGCCGCGATATCGACACAAGTGGACCGAGACATTGCGCTGATTCTGGACCGTTCGGGATCGATGGCGGAATCCACGATCGATTGGTCTCAGCACTATAGCTATGAATGGGTCTGGTCAGGACGGCGTTGGCGTCAAGTTGTGGTTTGGGATGATCCGGACATGGAAGATGCGTATAACGATTGGTATGACGGATATGTTGATTGGTACTACGGAGGTGACGGCGCGCCGCCGAATTCTCGCTGGGAAGCATTGACGATTGCCGTCAATGCCTTTGTTGATGTGTTGGATAATACCGACCAAGAAGAATTGGTTTCTGTCGCTACGTTTTCGACAAGCGCATCGTTGGACCTGCAGCTAACATCAACCTACGATGTCATTCGGGACCTAGTCGCCGACACAACTCCGGGTGGTGCCACGGCGATTGGCCAAGGAATGAATACCGGGCTGCCGACGCTGATGAGCAATTTCGCTCGTCCGTATGCCGCCAAGACCATCGTGATTTTGACAGACGGTATCAACAATCAGAATCCAGATCCCGTGTCGGTTGCTCAGACAATCCTTGCAGATAACAACGTGACGATTCATACCGTAACGTTTTCCGATGGTGCGAACCAGGAAGACATGGCCGAAGTAGCTTCCATTGGTGGTGGACGCCACTACCACGCAGATAGCACCGACGAATTGGTGGAAATCTTCGAAGAAATTGCCAACAACCTGCCGACCATCTTGACGCAGTAGGACGCACGCCGCCAAATCACCGCAATCGCGATTGCGGTGATTGGCCTTCGTTTACCATCGCCGGACAACGGAATCACGCTTGGTTAGGGCTCCCAAAATCGTTGAAAAACCAATAACATAGAGGGTTTCCTTTTCGCACGCACCGGCTCGCAGAACGCACTAGCCTTCTGCGCCCTGGCTACTGGAACCAGCCATGCTTTCAAAGCTAACGAAATCGATGGATTCGATCCTCTACCCCAACTCACCAGATCATTGGGATGTCATTCGATTTGCCGAGTATGTGGCGGATCACGTTCAGCCAGAACATGCCATCTTGGACTTTGGCTGCGGTCGAGGCCGATATGAACTGTTTGATTTTCGAGATCGAGCCCGATTCTGCGCTGGCGTCGACGTGGATCCCGATTGCCTGCAAAACACGCAAGTTCACGAAGCGAAGCTGATTGAAGACACAGGTCGTATCCCTTTTCCGGACGAAACGTTTGATCTGATTTTTTCGTCCAGCGTTTTAGAGCACGTAGAAAAGCCCCGCGATGTCTTTGCCGAATTGGCTCGAGTATTAAAACCAGGTGGCCTACTTCTCGCGCGCACGCCCAGCCGTTTTCACTACGCCATGCTAGGCGCGAACCTGGCCCCCACTTGGTTTCACGAATGGTATAACAAGATGCGAGGACGCGAAGTCTGCGACACGTTCCCAACTTTTTATCGCTGCAATTCGAAAGCACAAGTTAACGCCGCTGCCCAAGGCACCGGTTTGACTGTTCAAGAAATTGTGTCTTGGGAAAGCCGTCCCGAATACTTGCGATTCAACCCGGCCACTTATCTAGTGGGATTCGCCTACGAACGGATTGTCAATTCCAGCAAGATCTTCGAACCTCTTCGCGCCGTGTTGGTAATGAAGCTACAGAAGGCCTGAAAGCCCTACGTTCGACGGTACTATTTTCGAAAGTTTTCGAAACTATTGAACTGGAGCTTTTTGCAAAGACCAACAATCGTCCAATGTGGTCCAGAATTCGCCAATCATCCCGTGGCACTAGAAGTCATTTCTCCGAATTCAGCAGCATTTTGATTGACAAAAAAATGGAAAACGCTGTCATCAATCAACTCCGTTGCCGGAGAAGTTAGACTGGGAGAAATCATGACTGCATGCGAAACTAACAATTTGCTAAATCGAAACCAATGCGGAGAGAAGTCGGCAGTCAATGAAT
>JAGQOZ010000425.1 GCA_020426955.1 Planctomycetales bacterium | reverse complement strand
CGGATTGGTCAAATTGGTGACAATCTGAATGTCGTCATCCAGCATTTCTTGGAACGAAGCGTAGGCTTTGATGTTGTGGCGTTGACCGAAGTTCTGGCAGCGCTGGGTGTCCAAGTCAAACGCTCCACGGAGTTTGATTCTGGGGTGATGCGGCATGGTCAGAGCGTAAAATTCCGCAACGTAACCGCAACCCAAAAAGGCCACGTTCAATGTCGAACGGTCAGACATGAATTTCTCTTCTGGTGATTTTAACAAACAATGACAACGTCACGTTCGTTGGCAGTAATGAATTGAAACTGCACCGGCCGATTCCGCCTGAAGGCGGGACTACGAACCAAGTCACTGCGAACAAACGAGACGACGAACCAAAGGCAATACGAATCTAGACGTTGTGCCAAATCAAACACGTTCAGAATAACGACCTGGGTCCGAATTGACGAGCGGGCGTGGCGAGTATCCAATTCGCGTCAGACGTCTTCTGCGGTCACGTATTCTCGCCGCTGAATCACTAGGTTCGCCACGAATAGCACGCCCATCGCCGCGCCTAGGATGACAGAAATATGAAACGCATTGGAACGAATGGGGCCGTACACCAGCTCCATTCCCTGAATCACTTCTTCGGGCAACACGTCAAACCACTTCACGGCCAAATACTGCAAATGGTAGCGCATGGTAAAACGATTAATCACGGCTGGAACGAACCCCAGGATTAGTTCCACCAGCAACGCGTACCCTGCCGCAAACACCATGCCTCGTTTCTGAAACAACACGCCGATCAGCGAAAAAATGGCTCCGTAGACGATACACGCCAAGCCAAAAATTCCGTTCAGCGAAATCCAAAACGACGTCGACTTGGCGTATCCATCCAACCAGTAGGCCGCTAGTGTGCACAGCGATGACGATAGCAAGCAAACCAGATACGAATAAACGACCGCCGCGATATATTTGCCCACCAACAAAGACGTACGACCTTTTGGTCGACAGGCGATAAATGACCAGCCTTTGCTTTCCATTTCTGAATAAACGTTAGGTGTCGCCCATAACAGCAGTGACAAAATACAGGAAATACCCAGCAAGAAGACCGTTGGGAATTCAGGAAAAAGTTCTCGCGGAGGCTCTTCGCCAAACGCTCGCGGCCCCAGGACCATCAGTGACAGCATCAGCGGTGGAAACAAGATTAAGACGACCGTTGTTGCCAAACGCTGCAACGTGATCGCTCGGCGCAACTCAAACGCCACCATTGCTTGTACGCCTTGGATGGAAATCATGGCCGCTGTCTATCTCCTACGTTTCGCCTCGATGAATACGCATCAGCGTTGCGAACAGACTTTGCAACGATTCGTTTTCCGAAGTCAATTGATCTATCACAATGCCATGTTGCTGACAAATGCCTGGAAGTTGCTCAAACAACTTGGCGGCCGATGGCGTGACAATCCGAATTTGCTGGTCCGCAAGGATGTTTAGTTTTTGCACTAAATTCTGCTCGCACAGCAGGCTGGCCAAACGCGAAGCCTGATTGCAGTGGACCACCACTTCGCTAGGTGAATCTGCCAGAATCTGACGCACTTCTTGCGGCGTTCCTGACGCTAATAATCGACCGCCACTGATCAACAAGAAGGCCGGATGAACCGCTTCTACTTCGTACAGAATATGGCTGGCCAGGATCAAGCTTTTTCCGTCCCGCACCCAGTTCCGCAAGAATTCGGTCATTTCAAAACGCCCCACAGGATCCAGTCCGTTGAAGGGTTCGTCCAGGATCAGCAGATCGGGATCGTGAGCAATGGCCTGCGCCAATTTCGCTCGCTGCCGCATTCCCAAGGAATACGTGCCAATCGGCCGGTCCATGGCATGATCCAATTTGACCAGCTCTAACGCGCGGCAAGCAGCTTGTTTGGCCGCGGGCAACGCAAAGCCGTGCATCTGCACCAAAAACGTGACCCATTCCTTGGCACTGACGTTGGGATACGCAATTTCCACGGTGGGACACAGGCCAATGCGCCGAGTCAACCGGTCGTTTTTCCACGGCGATTTGCCGAACAAGCGAACCGTGCCTAGCGTGGGTCTAATCTGTCCTAAGATCAAGTTGATCAACGTGGTTTTTCCCGAACCATTCGGGCCCAACAAACCGAATGCGCCGGATTGCAACTGCAGAGAAATATCATTCACGCCCAGCACGGTGCGATACAACTTGGTGACGCCTTCCAGTTCGATCATCGGTTCCATCGTTGCGTTTCCTTAGGTCTGCACCGCTTGGCGAATGCGACGGTTCAGCACCAAGAGTGACAGAACGGTGACACCCGACAAAACTACCGCCGAGGTGAGAACGGTGCGGTTCGAGACTTCGGCACCAAACACCCAGCGTTGCACTCCGCCCAAGCATTCGTACAACGACAGAAAGGCCCAGCGATCTTCGCTGGGCAAGATCGGCCCGTCCAGCATTCCGCGAGAACCCAGTATGCGAGTCATGAAATTGCCTTGCATGGCCAAATGAGCTCCGGCGCCCATGCCCCACACGGCGAACCAAGCAAAACTGGCAAACCGGCTCTCCTGCGTCAACGACGATAACGCCAACGCCAACAACGATGTGGGGATGATGACCACCACGGATGCTAACACAATGCGCAACGGCAAGTCCCATGTCACCGCAACCACGGACACATTCGGCGAAAGCATGACTCCGAAGAAATACAGTAACAACGCTGGCAACGTGATGGTCCAAATCAAAAACGCGGCCAAGATTCCGAGCTTGCCCAAGATGTAGTCGCGGGTACGAATGGGCCGAGAAAAATACAGCAGGAACGCGCGCGAGCGCATGTCGTTGGCAATCAGGCTGGGCGCGATAAACCCGATCAGAAAAACCATCATCGCGGCTTGCGGATAGCGAAAAAACGTGAGCGTCATCAGCGTCCAGAAGACTCGCCGCGAATGAGCTCGATCATCATCTGCCAGCACCACGGCCAATTGATGAGCTTCGCTGGAACGCAGCAACGGGATCTGTTGTTCCAGGCGTCGAGCCAAAATTCGTTCTACTTCGTCTTCGGCGACCATGCCAATCGGCGTTCCTTCCAGTTCGTTCATCGCCGCCATGGCTGCTTGGCCAGGAATTCCTTGGCGAACCGTTTCGATGAAGTTTTCGAACAGAAAGAACGACACCGCCCAATAAATGACGCTGGCCCAGGCGAACAGCAACATCCGTCGAATCCACTTGGATTTGAGGATCAACGCGACACCTCGCGCCGAAATAGTCCACCAGCGCCAGTAACTGGCAATCCGCCGACCATTCCACGCTCGATACCCAACATCATGGACTGGCATCTGCAGCCTCCTTCACCGCCGTCATGAAAATCTCTTCCAAGGAATTCCGCGATGGTGCCAGCGACTGAATGGCCACCTGCCGTTCCGCTGCCGCTTGCCAAATGCGTTCCAGCAAATCGGGGTCGCCAGCAGAAATCTGGAGCAAACCGTTCGGTTGCGTCGTTACGTGAATTTGCTGTTCTTGCAGCCAACTGGTCAGTCGGTCCTGTCCTGCCAAGACCGAAATGTTCAACCGAGATTCCGTGGGACGTTCTAATTCTCTTAACGAACCTGATAGGCGAATCTGACCATGGGACATGATCAACACATGATCGCACGTGGCTTGCACGTCGGGCAAAATATGAGTCGACAAGATGACCGATTTGTGCGAACGATCAGCCAGCGAACGAATTCGATTCAGCAACGCAACTCGTTCTTCCGGATCGAGCCCTGTCGTGGGTTCGTCCAGGATCAATAAATCGGGATCATGAACAATGGCCGCTGCGAATTTGATTTTTTGCCGCATGCCCGTGGAATACGTTTCAATCGCTCGATATCGTTGGTCCTGCATGCCACAGAAGTCTAAGATTTCATGCGAACGCCGCATCGCTTCCGTGTTGGGAATACCGGACATGCTGGCAGCGAATTGAACCACTTCAATGCCCGTCAATCCGGGAATGTAACAATCATCTTCGGGCATATACCCGACCACTTCTCGGATGTTGCGAGCATTCACGCCGAGCGTCCGTCCCAAGACATGACCGGTTCCCGATGTCATGCGTACCAGACCCAGCAGAATTTTAATCAGCGTCGATTTGCCGGCGCCATTCGGCCCCAAAACCCCCGTGATTCCCGGACGGATAGTGGTAGAAACGCCGTCTAACGCGCGCACGCCTCGGAACTCTTTCACTACGTCTTGCAGCAATACTAGCTCGTCCGTTGCCACTAACTTTCCTTTATTGTGTCTGATTCACAACGTCATGTAGGCCGCTGCGTCATCGTAGCCCGAAACGTAAGTGAGGGAAAATTCGGTGTTTCTTTGGTCCGTCGCTGACGCGTTGACGCAACGGGCCATGAAAAAACGCAACTTCAAATTTCGTGAAACGTTTTTTTTCGCTCACGCAACGGGGCAACATTGGCACAGGGACTATCTTCGTTCTTTCGCGTCGTTGCTTCTACGGGAGTTCGACACAAATGGCCACCTATTTCTGGAAAAAAATGCAATTCTGCCTCACCCAACGGTTCACATTCGATCCACAACAGATCCCGATTCCAGCCAGTATCGCGAAACAAAATCCGCTGGGTTCGGGAACGGCCGATACGGACAACTTGGTGACTCCTATTTGCCATTGGTTCGCTCCAGATACAAACAATTGAAACGTCCAAAACGAACCAGAATCGTGCGGATCTAACACCGTAGTACTGTAGTCTCCCCAACGATTGCGGCCGCTGCTGTCAAATCGTTCATAAGTGGCGTTGCCCGCAAACAAGGGTATTGGCGTTTGAAACGAAGTGGCTCCGGCAATTGTGGTTCCGCTGGCCACATACGCACTGGCGTATTCGATCGGACTGGACCCCGTAAACCCGATGACTACGTCACCGTTGGCATTGACCGCAATTGAAGGATAGTAATAAGAGCGAATCGGATCGGCAATGATGCCGCTCTGCAAGACTTGTCCCGACGCTGCATCCAATTCGAACCACCGCACGGCCGCTCGATTGTTTTGCCGAACCGACTGCGCCGCCCAAATCGAATTGCCTTGCTGGATGACGCTGGCCGAAAAACGTTCGTCTCGAGTATCCAGTAAAGCAGCGCCGTTGGGCTGAGGTGCGTCGGGGACGCTGCCGGTGCTGGGCACGGCAATGGCCAGTGACGAAGTATCTAACGAAACAGGAAATGAATCGGTCCCCGTCAATTCCGTCCATTTGAGTTGCGTGGCCGAATAAGCGGACAACAGTCGAGCGACATTGTCACTGGACGAACTAATCACTCCTTGCAGTGAAAAGCCGGTATCCGTCGGCATGACGTTTTCAAAATAGACGCTGTTATGAATGGATGGAATGCTGGCCAATAGGTCATTCTTGGGAACAGCCAAGATGGAAACATTGGAA
>JAGQOZ010000424.1 GCA_020426955.1 Planctomycetales bacterium | reverse complement strand
AACGCTTTGGAACCCGAAGAAGCCTGGTCCGAAGAAGAAATCATCTCGGATCATCCAGGCGGCGCAAACGGACTGTACTGTGACAACGCCGTCAAGTTCATGGCCGATTCCATGGAACTGCGAGTGCTATTAGCCATCTGCTCGCGCAACGGACGTGAAGGCCTGGAGGAACAAGCACTCGAATAAGTGCTCGTCCAGTCCATTACCGCACTCTGCGGTTCTCGGCGTCTCTGCGTTTTATTCTCGGTCCGGTGTTGGCGGACGAAATTGCGGCACAGTCGCAAAGCTTTGAGATTTCATGTTTTCCGCATCATTCGCGTATTTCACGCGGGAGCCACTAGCCGTTCGTAGTGCCGCCTTCAGGCGAGAAGCACAATTGCCTTGTGGATGGCACCGACCGAATCCGGTTGTGGATGGCACCGACCAAATCCGACCGAATCTGTTGATTTGTGATCGTTTGGCTGTTTCGACGTCGGCAACGTTTATCCGACGTTCCGCCCGTAGTTTGATCGTCGCAACGGAGCTTCCGCATTCTTCACCACGAAGGACACGAAGCAACACGAAGGTTGTCCTTTCTGCTTTTGTTTTCTCATATCTTCCCGTCGTGCTCGTCGTGTCCTTCGTGGTTTCTAAATTCGACCGGAAGACCGGACCGTGCTTCGCGTTCGACATGTATTGACGAGGGTTTCTCGGCCTGGATTCACGAAGTAACACTTCGCACCGAAAAAACTTCGCTTGGCCCAAAACACGATGCTCGGACGCGGTTGAAACACTTCTGTCGAAGTGAGAACCGTTTAGACGTGTTCTTCGTGTAGAGTGGCTTCGCTAAGGGGAAGCGTGGCGTCGGCTGGATCTTGAGGCGTTGAATCGTTCAATTCGCGAATTCGGTCTGCTACTCGATTGAATTCCATGCCTACTTGTTGCCAATAGTCTGCATCGCGGAAATGGACGGGACGTTCTGGTTCCGTGCCGTCGGCGAGACGAGCCAGTTCGTTTTGTATTCGCACAATGGGACCAACAAAGCGGTTGCTGATCTTCATCGCATCGTACACCAGAAACGGCAAGATGGCGATCAGACACAAGTAGGTAGGCCAGTGTCGTTCCGCCACCACGGAAATCTGTTGGTAAAAATACTGATCGGGGTTGGCCAGCACCTGTCCAATCAACAAAGGCAAGTTGATAAACAACAGACAACAAAGCCAATACAAGAGCACTCGTCGAACAATAGCGCCTTGCACTTCTGGTTCCACAAACAGACTGCGACGTCGATTGGTCATTCGTTTTCTCCGACTTCCGTTACGGTGGTAATGCCCATGGACTGCCCCATTTTTTGATTGGAATCATGCAGGTTATCGTTCAACGCTTTTCCGAAGAATTGCAGGGCGGTGATGGCAGCCAAGATGACCAGCATCAAGCCAACGGCATATTCCACCGAAGTCGTGGCGTCAGTTTCTCGGATGATTGAGGGCCATTGCCGTTGCATGAGTTGAATCGTATCGAAGCGTGTTTGTAACCTAAGGCGAGCAGCAGACTTTACCTGCCGAAGTTATGGACAAGGCAACGAGTCCTAAATGAAGGATTCGTCACATCCATGAATCGCAGTAATCAATTCGCCGCGAGCCTAAACGTAACTGGCTTCCATTCCCAATCGCATTTTCAGTTCTTCAAACTGTTCTAAATATTCGTCGCTGGACGAATGCACATGTTCTGCTTCCGTGATGAACTTCATTTCTTCGTCACAGCGAACACTATAGCGATGGAGGATGTCTTCGTAGTCGGTCAATTCGTTCCCATAAACGATTAACAGTTTATGTTCGTCGAATTGGACTTCTTGCGGTATGGAAGGATTCAGCACCGCAATGCCAGTGCAACCATCGTTGGTTAGCAGATCTTCAAAGTCCCAGAGCGTGCTGAGCAGAACCGGCATGTCCATATGTTCGCGATACAAGTCGGTGTGACCCGATCCGTCGCGAGAATGACTGGTTTCCAGGACCACGTCTACCACGTTGCCCAGCGGTTCTAATAATTCGATAAATAGTTCGAACAGGTTTTCGGTGGACGCAGCGGCCATCAGGACCGGCATTTCCGAATTCGAATCGGCGTCGTGATAGCGATCATGGCGAAAACCTTGCTTGGGCACCACCTTGAGGTCGTAGGACGGTCGGACCGCCTCTGTCAACGTGAATTCACCATAGCGACGAACACCCAAATGCGTTTCCAATTCTTCTTTGGAGATTGCATCAAAGCTGCTGTTCGCGGTCGTTTCATTTTCAAACGATTCATCCTGAAAGACGTTTTTGAAGAAGTTCTTCAGAAAGCCCATCGTATTCCTCGGTCATTTTCAAAGGTGGCTCGGATCTTGAAGTGGACTCTGCGCCAAGCAAGAATCCATGCAACTGTACTTCACGCGGTACATCGGACTGTTTCCGAATTCCATTTCCGTTGCCTCGTATTCGGAAACTTGTCCGCGTAACTGTTACATTCGGCCTAACGACCAAAACGGAATTCGATCACAATTCTCGCCTTCAACTCGTTCGGTCGACTCTGGCAAAAACCTAGCACGCAAATTGACGATAAACCGAAATGCTTAGGCAATATCACTCCAAACTGTATGTACCTGACCGCATGATGCTTTCCTTCAACAAACCGCAAGCTCGCGTGGATGTTCGGCAACTTTACCTGCTGATCATGCTATTTTCTTGCGGATGTCGACAGCCGGATCCAATCGCCGAATCAATTGCCGACATGCCAGCAGCGACCGTCATGTCGATTGACCAGTGGGAACAAATTCGCATGTTTGGTCAATCGGCCGGCTATTCGCGTTTCACGTGCACGACGGTCCAAGACGATCGGTTTCCGCAGCACCATCAAGTTGTCCAGTATTCTCGCGACATCATGCTTTCTCTGCGACGATTTGGACAATCAACTGATCAGCAGATTCGCTATACCAGCTGGGAAACTCGCGACGGCCAACTACTTGCCGTTCGTTCGGAAATGCGGACCGGTTCGCAGAACTTGATCAGCGACGGAGTGATCGCCGATGGGCAACTGGTCATTTCCAGCGATCAATTACCGTCTTCAGAAAGACGCATGGACTGGCCACGCGAAGCACGGAGCTATTTTGGCGTCGAACGGTCCTTGATCCAACAACCGCTAGAAGCGTATGAACAGCGCCGCTTGATCATCTTGCAACCGATTGATCACTCACTGGCCGAAGTCACGTTAACGGCGAACGATTTGGAACAGCTTGATATTCAGAACCAACCTGCGTCTGTACGCCGCGTCCATATGAGCACTCGTTTGCCCAACGGCCAAGAAATTGAAAGCCTGGTGTGGATGAATTCGCAAGGCATCATCGTTCGTTCGGAAACTGCCGGACAAGTGTTTGAAGTAACCGACTCAGAAACGGCAATCCGTTCTGGCCGACAACGAGCGGACATCACGTCACATATCACCATACCCAGTTCGCCTATTGCGAACCCCGATGAAACTCGGCGCATTCGATACCGTATGAATTTGGACACTGCGACCGACCTAGCTCCCTTTCCGGCGTCTCGCTTTCAGCAAGTGACGCAGCTATCAGACCGGTCGTTCGAAATCGTTGTGACGGAATCCAAAACGTTCTGGCAAACAAATCAGTCGAAGGCCCAAGAAGGCATGCAACTTCCGGCGGAGATATCGGTTTCGTTGGAATCGAACCAGATCATCACGTCAGACGCGGCCGAAGTCCAATCGCTGGCAAAACAGATCTACCAGACAGCAAACACTCCAGCCGCCATCGCGGTTGCCTGCGAGCAACTGGTGTTCGACACGGTGGACGAAAAAAACTTCTCCACGGCATTCGCTACCGCCGCCGAAGTCGCTCGATCCAAGTCGGGCGATTGCACGGAACATGCGGTTTTGCTGGCAGCGCTATGTCGAACGAAAAACGTACCAGCTCGCGTTGCTTTGGGCCTGATCTATGTGCCGGCAACACAAGAATTTGCTTATCACATGTGGACAGAAGTTTACGTCCAGTCTACTTGGGCCCCGCTGGATGCAACAAAAGCACAGACCGGAACGTCCGCCTGTTACATCAAGATTGCCGACGCCAGTTTTGACGACGGCAGCCCGCTGCAAGCGCTGCTGCCAGTCGCCAAAATTCTGGGACATGTGACGTTGGAAGTAATGGAAATCGAATAACCCAATGTCCGCGAACGTCCTGCGTTCAGATCACTTCGATTCGCGGTTTTGCGCTCCCGGAGTCGGCACCAATGATCTCCATAGCTGGCCGTCGGCCGTTCGCCCAAAGGCTACGTCCTTGTCCTGAGCACCAAACTTGACGTAGTCCAGCAGTTGATTGCCACGCGCATCGGTGTCGCTCAGAAAAATCTCTTCACCTTCCGCCGCCAGCTTGAAGTTGCAATGCAAATCTCCTTCCTTGGACTTCTTTTCATCCGCCCAAATCAACAAGTAACCGCCGGGAGCGATCACCGTTCCTTCCGGAATCTTCCATTTCTGGACGGAATGAGCATTATCGGAAAGGTACATGCCACTGACGTCCACAGCCTTGCCGGAACGGTTGACCAGCTCGATCCAGTCTGAATATTTTCCGCGCGGACTCTGCACGGTCGATTCATTGGACGCCATGAATTCATTGATCATCACGTCAGACGCCGCTAATTCGGGAAGTTCGGGTGACGGGGCACTATCCGCATCACTGACCGCAAAGAACGCGGGAACTTGAGCGTCCGGCAAGGATTCAATTGCTTTGTAAGACAACAAGTATTTGCGTCGACCTTCAAAGAACGATTTTAGCGAACCAGGCGATTCGTCCGATTCGTCCGAATCGTCCGTGCGAGTCGCGTTGATGAAAGCGTCGGTCGAAGTCGTCTTCTTGACGTCTTGTTGGACTTCTTCTTGGATCAAACTGCGATAGGCGGCAATGCTGTTCTGCAGTTCGGACCAATCGAGCGAATCTTTCGCAATCGTTTTCACGCATTGCAGGTAGCGCTGCTTCAATGCCGGTACGGCTAAAAGCTGGCGGCGAAGCGGCATGCGTTCATTGTCAATATTGACCAACGGATCCAAGTCAACGCCACCGTGCCCGGGTCCGCCTGGCCCACCACCTGGCCCACCAAAGCCTCGCCCGCCACGACCACGTCGTCCGCCACCAAAATCGCCAGGGCCGAAATCTGGACGAGGCCCGAATTCGTCCGGTCGGTCGGGTCGATCTTCAGCCAATTGATCGCCAGCCCGGTCGGTTCGATCCGCCGTCGGCCCATTCGCATCGTCCGGTCGAAATCCACGCCCGCGTCCGCCTCGACCACCTGGGCCACCGCCACCGTGAAATGCTTCGTTCATGTCATGCGGTACAAAGTAGAACTTGCCGTTGGGACTTTCGTAAATGCTGTAGTCACTGGCTCGAGT
>JAGQOZ010000423.1 GCA_020426955.1 Planctomycetales bacterium | reverse complement strand
GTATTCGAAATAGAACTGTTAGATATTCAGAAAGCCGAATAGAGTTCGGACACACTACGCATCGACATACCGTTTGTTTCGTTAGGTATTCGTTTTTCGAATGAACAAAAATGTTTCGCCGCCTGAGGATCAGCCGCAGGTGAGTAAATCATCTCGTCACTCGCGCCGCGTTGCGCGAGTGACGACGTATGCTTTTTGGAATGCGTTTGGGATCATCATTCCCTTGTTTTTGGATCGTCTTGTGGTCCATCCAGTGTTGCAAAGGGAATTGGGCGAATCGGTCTTTGGAGGCCTGATCTGGGTCCTGGGAGTCGTGAATCTGGTTGGATTCGTCGGTTCCGCTGGGTTTTCCACGTTGCTGATGCGAGACTACGCCAAGTATTCGCCCGCTGTAGCTCGTCTTGCCTTCCGCTGTAGTTTGTTGCTAAGCGCAGTCATTTCGCTCGTGCTACTCGCCACCACTGCCTTGAGCAGTAGTTGGATTGCCGACCAAGTTGTTCAAGAAAACGCTTGGGCATTGTATGTGCCGTTGGTGGTGGTCGGCATGCTCCGTTCCATAACACACATCTTGTATACCAGCTTACGGATTCAGCGAGCGTTTCGAACCATCTTCTACATGCAAGCACTGGAGGCGTTGGTCGTCAGCAGCATCTTGCTGATTGCTGATCGAGAATCGCTGTGGCTGATTGGGCTGATCTACGTCGCCAGCGCGCTGGTCGGCATGCCGTTAGCGTTTTGGAATATCGACGATTTGCGATCGAATTCTAAATGGTGGGATCTGCCGACGGCGAAAATGCTGATGGGAAGTTGGTTCGCCGGGGCGATGCTGAGCATCATCAACAATTCGCAAATCTACTTGTCTCGCCTGATCGTCGGCGTCATGGCCGGTGCTGTGCAAGTGACAGTCCTGTATCCAGGAATCGCGATTTCGAACATATTTACGATGCCGGTGACGATCCTGGCACAACTGGTTCTTTCCTTGTTGGGAGGAACCAGCCGATTTGTGTTATCTGGCAAAAAAGCCACCCTTTACTTTGCTGCGGTTGTGCTGTTTTCAGCGGTTTTAAGCGCGTTCAGCTGGCTGGCGGGGGAATATGTTGTCGAATATCTGTATCCGGAGATTGCGAGCGATACACTGGAATTCTATGGATGGTTGGCAGTGGCAAATGGTTTTACCTGTGTGATGATGATGTTGAGGTCGGTCATGTTAAAGTACTCGCCCTTATGGATTTCCACTTGGCTGCAGGGAGTTGTCTTGGCTATCCAGATTGTTGGACTTCTGGTTTTGGTACCAAGTCGGCAAGCGGCCGGTGCGGCGCAGGCATCGTGTCTTAGCGCAATCGTCTCGGCGGTGCTCTTTACGGTTTTCTATTTTCGCATGATTCGCATCAGGTCCAGCACTACCGAAGCAGTCGTCCCGACCTTAGATGATTGACGGCGGAACTGTGCTAAGATTCGATGCAACGGTCGTCTTGCTTCGGATTTGACGCGGTTGTCAAAACCTGTTTGCGCACTCGCATCAAATTCGACTGCGTACGGTATAACGCACACATTCACGCACCATCAGGGACCATCGCCATGCTATCCGGAGCTATCTGGTTTGACGCGAGTGATCGTGTGGAACGCGATGTGTTCGAATCCTCCGGTTTGACAGCAACGGCCGATGTGCAGTTGCATTGGTCGGAGTGTCAAGCACGAGATCCCTATCCGTCGCAGCCGGGCATTGCCATCCTGGCATGTGGACGAAGTGTCGAACCAATCTATCGTTCGCCCGATGGCCGCTGGCTAGCCGCCATGAAAGGATCCATGTATCGAAGAGACGGGCTGCGTCACCGAGCGGAAGGGGCGGGCTGTCGCCTAGAAACAGACAGCCCGTTGGAATGGATCACGCAACTGTTCGCTCGTTACAGTGACACGGCCTGGTCTCATCTGGATGGAACGTTTTCGCTGCTGGTGGCTGATTTGACACGACAGCAAGTTTCGTTCGTATCAGACCGCTTTGGTTCGGTGCCGATGTTTCTTCGTCGCGAAGGCCAGCGGCTATGGTTTTCGAATTCGTGCAAATGGGTGGCAGAGCAATCGAAGGTTCCGCATTGGGACGCGGCAAACACGGACGCTTATTTGGCGTTCGGGTTCGTACCTTCGGGCGCGCGCTGCGGTGAAATCCAGCAGTTGACTGCGGGACAATCCGTATCCATTTCCGCCATGGCCGATCCACAACTGAAATTGGTCAGTGCCACCAGTGACGATCTCTTGTCAGCGAAGTGCGCGACCGAGTTGGTGCGGGCGATGTGCGGACGTTTGACAGAAACGCCAGGACAAAAGGCGTTGCTTGTGACCGGAGCGTCGTTGGGCCAAAGCGTGGTGGAACAGTGTCTACAGGAGACCAACCAAGACTATGTTCGCGTGGTGACGGGACGTAACGTAGGGTCGCCGGTCAATCAGGTCAGTCTGGTACCAGATCGATTGACGCCAGAAACCTTTCAGCGGTTTTGTCGTTCGCTGGTCACGCCGGTCGCGGATGTTTCGGCAATATGGTCTTATCTGGCAGCGCAGTGGTGCCAAGAGAACGAACGCGTTTTGGTAACTTCGACAGGCCAGGAAATGGTCGATGGTTTGGTGCGAAACTGGCGTCCTCGTCGGTTCGCACCGCAGCTTGGTCCTGGGAGTATTTCGCTTTGTGAAACGCTCTCGTTGCGAATGGGATCGCGGATGGATTGTTCGCCGTTCATGGAACGCATTGGACGACTCTGCGAAGAATTGGCTCAGCCCGCCGCGCGTCGTTGGTTCGCGCGTTGGACAAAGCTAAGTGACAGTCAGCGAGCGACCTTGATGCGAGCTGACGCGTTGCGGCAAATCTGCACGGACCCCGTGCGGTACCTGCGGCCATTTCCGTCTGCTTCGCGTCGTCCAAACGGACTGGACGAATCGTCATGGTATTGGCAAACGTGGTTCGAAGAGATTTTGCCAACTTCGCAGCTGCAGCCGCTGGCGGCGTTCGCGAATGACTTTGAAATTGCCTATTCCGTTCCTTGGCTAAGTGAAAAATTTGAATTTATAAGCTTGGCGGACAATTGGCGCACCTTGCGAACCTGGTTCCGTCGTTGGCTGCGAATAAATCACAACAAAAATTTTCAAACTCTTGATCCGGCCTCTGCGTGGTTGAATACGGACCTGCGCGAATTTGCGCAAGACGTTTTGACGCAAAACGGTTCCCAAGTGGCTACGTGGCTTGATCTTTCTGAGTTACGATCCCGCTTGAAGCGAGTGGAGCCGTGGTCGCCTACCTTGTCAAAGAGAATTTGGATGTTCTTGGTATTGGAAGTTTGGCTGCGTGCCAGCGGCTAGTTCGGTTTCACAGCGATTCATTTGACCGTAAAGCATAAATTCCGACAAATCCATGCTGATTAGTGAATAGTATGTACTTTCTTGGTGGGATATCGTATAATCTCGGTCGGTAGGTTCTCCGAATTCGCTAATGTCGCACTTGGCTCTCCAAGTACCACTTATCTTTTTCGTTGGTCCAGCCTGGCGGGACAACAATTTGTCCCCTTTCTTTTTGCGGCAAGGAAAGTGAAACAATTTGCCGTTCGGTTTGCGCGGATGCTTTTTTGAAAGTGTCCGCAGTGTTTCTCAGTGGAGTGCATATTGTGGGTAGGAAGTTGTATTGCGGAAACTTGAGCTTTAATGTCTCTAGCTCGCAGTTAGAACAGTTGTTTTCGCAGTTCGGTACGGTTGAAAGTGCCCAAGTCATTTCTGACCGTGACACTGGTCGAAGCAAAGGCTTTGGTTTTGTCGAGATGTCAAGTGACTCGGAAGCACAAGCAGCGATTGACGGGTTAAACGAGCAAGACTTTGAAGGTCGACCTCTGACCGTCAACGAAGCAAGGCCTCGTGAAGATCGCCGCGGCGGTGGTGGTGGCGGTGGTGGATATCGAGGTGGTGGCGGCGGTGGTCGTCGTAATGGCGGCGGCGGTGGCCGCTACTAAGCTCCACTTTGCTCGTTTGTAGCCAATCAAGTGGCTGCTCTTCGGTGCGGCCACTTTTTTTGTTCATTCGTTCGATTCGTGTTGGTTTCGCGATTTGGCTTTGGCCAAGTATTTTGTTTCGCACATCCGAAAGCTTCTTTTGGCGAACCATCCTTCCTTTCGAATCGACTGACTCGAAGCGTCCTCAACAGAAGGAGAAATCACATGCTTAGTTCACCAGAACGACGAGTCCTCAAGGCGTTTCGCCAATTCCTTGTGAGCCCCGGCCAAATGGTCTGCTTCTACGGACCTAAGCTGAAAGAATACAGTGGAGCGTTAAAGACTTTGACGGAAAAGGATTTTGTAGTCAAAGAGCAATTCAAAGGCGCTTATTCGCTCACGCCGGCTGGTTTTGCCGCAATGAAAAAGTGTGACAAATAGCCCGCGTCAACTCTTCGCCATACTGGCTGTTTGAATCGTTCTTTTGGTTGCGGACCATGGTTGCCGGTTCGCAACATCTGTCATCCGAATATTTCGGCAAGACCGGTATATCTGGTTAGAAATCGCAGAAAATCAGCTCGCTTGCCTCGCGCCGTCGCCACCGTTTCTTGGCGAATTCTATCGTTAAGAAAACGCGCAACAAGAAAGGAGCTGCTGCAATGGCCGGCTTGATGACCGAAAAATTCTTGGAAACTCCACCGGAGACCCCCGAACCACAATCCGAGCCCACAAGTGGTCAGGACCAACATCCCGAAGTGTATCTTCACGAAGCGTGCGGTACCGCGACCCAGATGCCGAAGCATATTCGCCGAAACTATCTAGCGGACCCATATTTCTACAACGAAGATACGATTTGCGCCAAATGCGGAGTGGTGACGGATACGGCATGTCGTTGGGTGGACACGGGAGAAAATCTACACGACTACATGCGCCGGTTGCAGAAAGCCAAGTCCGGCGCGTATCACATTGTGCGCTGGTGTCTACCGCTGGTGATTGGCATGTTCATCACGTTGTTTGGAGCGTACCTGAAAGCTAACAAAGGCGAAGCTGTGACTCCGGAAGTATTGTGCGCCGCGTTTGTATTTGGCGTCGCAATTGCTTGGTATCCCAGCAAGTTCATTCGGCTTTTCTTGTGCAAAGTTGACTTTATCTAATTGAACGTTGTCGTCGCGAGCCCAATTGCGACAACGGTGATCAGCCACGAATCTTCCTGTCTGCAGGGAATGGCCAAATTGGATTCGAACCAACAAACAATGCGTCACGCAGGTGTCTGGTGACGCGTGCGAAGGAGTTCGGAAACATTCTATTTTCCCGCAATTGCGAGTTTCGAATTTGCGCATTTGCGTTTTTCGGCGGGATTTCCTAGCCCGAAGCGTCAGCAAGGGACTTTCGAATCACTCCGTTTCCCCTCACTTACGTATAAAAATAAAAAAAAGCGCAA
>JAGQOZ010000422.1 GCA_020426955.1 Planctomycetales bacterium | reverse complement strand
CGACAAATGTCATACGGGAAAGATGAGGGTCTTCAGTTTCACCAACTGCCAGCGAATCGATGTTGAAGCCGCGAGACGCAAGCATGCCAGAAATGTGGGCTAACACGCCCGGAACGTTCTGGACAACGGCTGAAATAACGTGACGCATCGTAACGAAAGGCCTTTACTCAAATCAGGGCAAACGAGCATGATAGTCGTGGCGAAGAAAATGGACAAGGGCGAGCCCCCAGCGGCGGAAACGATCCAAACCACTCGCAGGACCACACCTCGGCCTGTTCGAATCTCTTGACCTGGCAAATTCCTTGACCATTTCCACGCTTCCGGGGAATCGCAACACTCGAATCCACTCTGAGTGCTGCGCGGAACGGGATACAAACTCAAGCCATGCTTACTTCTTCACAGCCCAAATGTTGCGGAAAACCACCGGATTTCCGTGGTCTTGCAAGAACAATGCTTCCGGACCAGCCGCTTCTTCAAACCGCCCTGGCGTGCCGTGAGCCAGTTCTTGGTCGTCGTGAATCACCACTCCATTGTGGCGAACCGTGATTCGAGCATTCTTGGTCTTCTTGCCATCTCCGTCATATTGGGCGGCCGTAAAATCAATGTCGTACGTCTGCCAAGTCAGCGGCGGCAAGCACATGTTGACAATGGGGCGATTAATCGAATAAATCCCGCCACATTCATTGTCCGCACCTTCCAGGCCAAACGAATCTAACACTTGCACTTCGTATCGACTGGTGACATACACGCCACTGTTGCCTCGAGCTTGTCCGCGCGACTTCGGCTTAAACGGCGTGCGAAACTCAATGTGCATGTGATGATCGCCAAATTTTTCTTTGGACCAAGTGCCATGGGCCGTGCCTTCAACAGTCAACCATTTTTCTTCGGACAGCTTGCCATTTTCCCAGCCTTCAACCGAAGAACCGTCAAACAGTACTACGGCTCCTGCGGGTGGTTTCGCTCCTAACGTCGGACTGGTTCGTTCCACTTTTTCCAGTTTGCCTAATGCTTCGTCGTCGGGCGTGACCACTTTCAGGACACCGTTTCCCGCTTTCAGCAGGAAATCACCGGCGTCAAACACGGCAACGTCTCCCTTCATCTTGCCAGTCGCCCGATTAATTTCGTCGCCTCGTTCCCAACCCGCGCCGGGCAAGCCGCCCAAATATCCGACCACTTCAAATTCGCCGTCGCCCAACGCAATGATTTGTGCGCCCCAACGATTTCCGTCAGCTTCCACGACACCTTCGTATTCGCCCTGTATGGCATAATCTGCGCCCGCTTCCTTGATGCTGGTGTAAGCAGGATTGCCATCATCGGCCAATAGTTGCGAACCAAGCAGCATGACAACGGACAAAGTTAATGACCCTAATTTCATCGACTTGTCACCTTTCCAAATAAAACAACTGAGTTATCCCAAATGCAATCCGGTAATGTACCATATCTGAACGCGAACCGGTCAATTGGTATAGCCAACTGCCGGCGCATTATCGGCGATGGCAAATGAATTGAAACGCGCTGGAATTCATGATCGCTGAACCAGTTGGTCTATTCGCACCGTCAAGCTTAGGCAGTTTCATGAATCAGCCATCTGATAATCCGTACGAACCACCCGAGAAGGAGCCAGATTCGCCTTCGCGATCGTCCGATTCAGTGTTCGACGAACCTCATCTGCGAAATCAATTCTTCGCGCCCGATCTGGCTTCGGAATGGGCGGCGGAACGAGCGATTGCGAACGAACCGTCCGTTCCTACCGACGCGATTGACCATTCCGTTTGGGACGAACCAGGACTGGTCGTTTCCACGCCCGAATCTGCGTTGACCTATGCCAAATGGTTGTCACAACAGGAAGCCGCAACGTCCGATGTGAAATCGCTATTGGTGACGCTTGCCATTGTGTTGGTGTCTGGCGTGTGGGCCGTCATCGGTGCTTTGTTCTTTCAGTCGGGCAGCGGGAACCCAGGAAACTTGCTGACCATTGTTGTGATCGCCCCGGTCACGGAAGAAGTCATGAAGATTGCCCTGGCGACATGGGTTGTGGAAAAGCGTCCCTACTTGTTCAAGTCGTCGTTGCAGATTGTGTTGTGCGCGTTGGCAGGCGGGCTGTGCTTTGCCGCTATTGAAAACCTGATCTACTTGAACGTTTATATCCCCAATCCAACAGCCAATTTGATCACATGGCGTTGGACCGTTTGTGTCGCGCTGCATACCAGTTGTTCGTTGATCGCGGGCTGGGGGTTGGTCAATGTCTGGTGTCGGGCCACGCAATTCCGGCAACGTCCACAATTGATTGACGGGAGTCGCCAACTGGTGACTGCCGTGGTTATCCACGGCGCGTACAATTCGCTGGCTTGGATGTTCTATCGCTGATTTGTCGGGCCGTGCGAGAATTGCAGCTGACTTGCACTCAGCGAAAACGTGAATACCGATTCGTTGTCGATCGTTTTGATTTCATATTGGATCACAGGATCGTCCGCTCGAGTATCCACGGTGACCAGCCCAAAGGAACACTTGTCATTGTAAGAAAACAATGCGCCTTGGTCTTGGTTAATCTCGGCATGCGTATGATGGTTGGTCAGTTTAGAACTCATGAATTCGTACAGGTCGTACGAACCAGGGCGACGCGTTACCAGCAAATCAGATCGATGTCGATCAGCCGACAACAGCAACACGCCTTCGATGCGGCTTTGATCCAACCAGCGAAACAGTTCGGTTCGTTCTTCCGCAAATCCTTCCCATTTGTCAGCGTTTCCACCAATCCACGGAACGGGAGAACAGAGCACTTTTATTTTCGCGGCAGATTGAATCAAAACTTGTTTCAGCCAGGCTTTCTGAACCGGCCCTAACATTGTCGGCATCGAACCGTCTGATGGCGACGCCGTTCGGTAGTAGCGTCCATCCAACATGAAGAATTCGATGTCACCACAGGGAAACGAATACCAGCAGCCCGGCTGCGAATCACCTCCGCCATAGCCGGGATTGACCCAATTCTGCCGAAACACTTGCCACACTGGTCGTTTCCACGCTGGAGAATCGATTTCGGGTCCACCTTCACAATCATTGTCGCCAAAATCGTGATCATCCCAGATGGACGCAATCGGTAGTGACGTGGCCATGTCACGAAAATACGGTTGAGATTGCCGACGATAATACAGATATCGCTGGTACGGCAGATTCGAGGGATCATCAATGTAGACGTTGTCACCCAACAGCAACATCATGTCGGCATCTTGGCCTTGGATCGTCTTCCAGGCATATGTATTTCTGGGGATATACGCCGCGCCGCCGCCAAACACAAATGTCAGTTTGGTCGCTTGTCCTGTGATGGGCGCAGTGCGAAAGGTACCGCTGTAGGTTTGGGACGGCGTTGAATTCGGCCGGACCAATTGACCATCCACAAACGTCCAATAGTAATATCGCGAATCGGACGCCAAACCCGTCAAGTGCACGACAGCCGTCATGTCTGCTTCTTCGGTTGTCGAAACAGAATTCGACAGTCGGTCAGGCGAATTCGGCGATTGAGAAACGGCAATTTGCACTTTCGCCGGACGATCGGTTCGTACCCAAACATCCACGCCGCCAGACGTCACGTTACCCAACATCGGGCCATGCACCAGGTTGGCTCGAGACGCCGAAATACTCAGGCGTTGATGGATATCGGGAATTCGTAACAGGGCGGCATTCCAGTCTGCAGGTGATCTGGCAAAGCGAACTGCGGGAACGCCAGCGGCCAATGCCTGCTGCAGCATGGCGATTGCTTCGTCCTTGCGATCTAAATGAGCGAGAGCCAGTGTTGCGAAGTACAGCGATTCACCGTCTTGCGGATTTTCAGACAGGATCGTTCGCGCGTCCGACAGCGCGGTTTCATACTGATGCTGATTCATCGCAACGACTTGCGACTTATGCACGTGGCGATAATCTTTGTTCCACAGCGGCGAATTCGTCGCTGATTCGTCTTGTGCTGTGACATTGGAAATGAACAAACACACGAACAACACATAAGGCAAAGCAAGCAGGCAATGCGTTGCACGCCCAGTATCTGGAATCATATCTGCGTCCACCAACAACTGGGAATGGATTTCGATCATCAGGACTTTTCTTCGTTGGGCGATTGGCAGATGATTTTTTTCGCCGCTTTCTTGCGGACTTCGCAACGAGTCAATGAAACCAGGGATTCGTCACTTCATCCATTACCAGTAACATGACAACTGTCGTGGGCAAGGCGAGCAACGGACTGAATTCGCACCAAAGTATCGCTCGGCAATAGTCGCTTGTAAACTTCCTGGTTCGCGCAAAAAAAAGGCTCGGCTCTCACAAGGAGAACCGAGCGCCATGTTCAAGCCAAACAAGGTAGCTTGAGTTTGGTGGCTGTTTAAACAGCCCGCCGGCTGTCTAAAAAAGACCACCCCGCTGGCTACTACAGAAATAATTCAATGAACACCTCCTTTCTCACTAGTGCTCCCACGACGCTTGAATGCCAGAGACAAACATCGGTGGGCCGTTCTAGTCCGTCGCATGCGTTACTTGCGACCCGATATTTCGATTGTTCCACAAGATTTGAAAAAGGCAAGATTGAAATTTTCGTGACGCGGCAAGACAGAGCAGATTCTTGGAAAGTATTCGGAAAGCGGCAAATTCGGCGAACCGTTTTGGCCGGCGAATTGTCTTCGGCCACATCCACCGACAGTTCGCGATAACCGACGATTTTCGCTCCTTTCATCTGCAAATAGGACGAATACGCAGGCTGTAAGCGAAGGAGCGGCGTAGGCCAGAATTGAGCCGTTACTGTTCAGAATATTAACCTGTCATGTCGGCTTTACAGCAGACGGGGAAGTTCGTTATCTTTACGAATTCGACAAGCCCAAGTGGCGGAACTGGCAGACGCGCATGATTCAGGTTCATGTCCATGTAAATGGGTGGAGGTTCGAATCCTCTCTTGGGCACTTTTCCGCAAGAACGGATCCATTAGATCCGTTCCCGCTTTACCGGCAGGACATTCAGCGAGATCGCTAACCTGCCAAACGTGCAATTCGATTGACCGGTGCAAGTGATTCGGTCAACGATGGCTGGTAGAGCGTTTCCATCAAGTACGCATCTTCCACCGTGTCTTCGTAGAAATCGCGAAGAACCGATATCGCGCGGAAGCCTGTCTTTCGAAAGAACAACTGCGCGTCCAAATTGGTTTCCCGCACTTCCAACAGAATCCGAGTTCTACGTTGATGCGAAAGCTTGCTCACCAATTTGTGAGCCATCTGCGTCCCAATCCCGCGACGCCGATAGTCCGGATGAACCGCAAAGTTCAAAATATGCAGTCGAGTCTTATGTAACTCGTAGATCATGAAGCCGACAATCTGGTCATCCACTTCCGCGACCATTCCAATGCAATTGCGCTGCCGCAAACATCGGACAAAATCGTCTTCCGACCAGGGAAACTCAAAACTGGCCGTTTCAATATCCAAAATCTC
>JAGQOZ010000421.1 GCA_020426955.1 Planctomycetales bacterium | reverse complement strand
GCCCGTATGTCGATCAAACGACGCGGGAATACTGCGACCACCGGGCACAATCAAGCGATCGCCCACAATGGTCATCGTGCCTTGCGGAGCCACACCAGCAAACGACGGAGCACTATGCGGCTGCTTAATATATTGAGCGGACGTGCTGTCATTCACCCATTGGACTTCACCGGAATCGGCGTCCAAGGCGTAAAGGAACGTTCCCATGAAAGGCCAAATGCTGGCAGAAAAATAGACTGTGCCATCTTCCACCACCGGACCACCTCGAGCGGGCCAGGCGGAAATCATTCTCAGATTGCCAATTGCCTTTTGCGAAGACGGTGCTCCTTGGAATTTCCATTTCAGCGAACCGTCTGCCGCGTTAACCGCATACAAGAAACCATCATCACTGACGAATAGCACGCAGTCTTCCCAAGCCACCGCTGGAAACCGCACTGGCCCGTCAGTATAGAACGTCCAGAGTTCTTTTCCCGTTTTTGTGTCCAGTGCCACTATCTTGTCAGCGTCGTTGAAGTTGACAAACATCCGACCATCTTTCACCACGGGTTCAAAGATACGATCGTATTGCATCAAGTCGTGGTTCAGCGGATCGTCCCAAACCTGAATTCGCGCAGAATAGGTTCGCACCCAAGACGGAACCAGTTTCTCCGGTAGTGATCCGTCAACGGCGGCGGTATGCCCCGCATCCGATCTCCACATCGGCCAATCGTCTGCCGCAACTTCGGGACTACAGCCAAGTGATGCGAGACAGCCCAGTAAGACCGCCAGCGACATGGCATTTATCGTCACGATGCGAATCAATGAAATCGAATTCTGCGAACCAATCATGTGCACTTTTCCGAGTGATCAGGGTCTAACTTGATTCGAGCTCTGCCGCATCACGGCGGAACTACAAGCCTTTGCGCAAGTCGTTCATTCTAAATGTTCAGTAATCCGATCGTAAGACCTTAATCTGATCGGATTGGCGAATTCACGTCAACTTCGCGAAACTAGGGTTCGCCAGCCTTCCCTAAATCAGGCAGTGACTGTTGCAGTTGCTGTGACCGCGACGCAGAAATGCGAGTATTCTGAATGTCTAGCTGCTGTAGCGCACGAAGTTTCTGCAGCGTATCCGCCGCCTCGTCGGTAATCGCCAAGTTGGTCAGCCACAATGATTCTAGATTCGTCAGTCCGCTTAACGACGCCACTCCAGCGTCCGTGATCTTGGTGGACGAAAGATCCAATTGCCGCAACGACATCAACCGACCAATTCGCTGCGCCGTGCGGTCCGTCACGGCGGTTCGCTCTAACGACAATTGCTGTAGTTCGTTCGCGCTCTCCAGCGCCACCAACCCCTTGTCCGTGACGGCGGTGTCGGTCAGATCAAGCCAACGTAGTTGATCCCAGCGAGCGACTGCAGACATACCCTCGTCGGTCACGCCGGTGGACCGCAGCACCAACTGCCGAGGTGCGATGCGAGCGTCCAGTTGTTGCAATTCTTTGTCGCCAATGTTGCAAAATGCTTGATAATGCTGATCAAGAAATTCGAACGAAACTTCGGCCAAAGTGGCCAGCGATCCCGGTTTGTCTTGACGATCATAGACTTGTCGAATCAACCGCAAGAACGCGTCTCGATACTTGCCCTGTTCGCCCTGCATCAAAAAATGAGCCAAACCACCCGCTTGCGAATAGACACGTTGGATGTTGGGATCTTGTTGTAATTGCCGCTGCCCCCAAGTGGAAAGCGTGGCCAGCGGAACAAACTGTTGATCTACCAATCGACGATATCGAGCGATCTGCAGGCGCTCCGCTTCCAGCCCGCCGACCGACCACGCCGAACCACACGGTTGCAACGATTCCATGTACATGGCCACGGCTTCCAGCGCCCAGAAGTTGCCATTCGCACCCACAGGCAAACGCACTCGTCGCGTCTCTTGAAACAATTGATGAGTGGCTTCGTGCAGCCACGTGGATTCGTTTTCTTCGCCGACATAAAAAAACGCTTGCCTAGAAACTCCGTGGTAGTAACCCAACGTAATGGACGCTTGCGGTTCAATGGTTTGCAGGTAGTTCACATATTCTGCTCGATCAGCAAACAGCACCACATTAAAACGTCGCCGTTGCCGGTCCGTCAGTCCGCTCCCTTTCCAAGCATTTTTCAACGCTGCTGGGTGCGACCAATATTCAAAAAACAGCTGACGCCAAGCCGCATGTAATTGCTCTAAGCGAAGCGTCAAACGCTTGGCCGCATCCAGATCCGCATTCGTCAAGATTTGAAAGTGGTCTGTTCGAATCTGGACGTAAGTCTGACCCGGCCAGCCGAATTTGGGATGCGGCCGACGTTGATCCTGAACTTGCCACGAAACGTCTGACACGGATCGTTCGCCCAAGATTTTTGCCGCCGGATGCTGCGGATGATGATGCGTCACTTCGTGCAACAAACGATAAGCAGCCCCCGCGTCGCCGCGTTCCAACGCTTGTTCAGCCAGGCGAAACAGATAATCCGCAAATCGCTGGCGAAGTTCTTGCAGCAAAGCGTCGGCCTGGGCATCGCCAGTTTGCGACACTTGATCGGCAAGTGTCACCGCCGCATCTTCTTCATGAATCGTTGTTGGTATTCCGTACAGATAAATACGAGACGGATCGTGATAGACAATCTGCTGGCGAAGGACATTGACTACCTGCGGTTGGTCTGCATATCGTTCGGCCAGTTGCTGAAGCTTGGCGTTAAAGGCTTCGTCCAATTGCCTTCGCTTGGTCAAGTCAGCAGCGGACGCATCGGGAGACTGAGCGTGGGTTCGAACCGAAGTTGCGCACACCAAAATAGCCGTCCAAAAAACAGCTTGGGCCGCGAACCGAAATTGCGAACGACTAGTCATTACCGAATTCATGCGTTTTGGTTACCTGGACAGCGACAGGTTTCGTCGGCATCCTAGCCCAACGGGTCATTTTTGAAGTTGCGCATTTGTGGTTTCTCGGCGGAACTTCCTAGCCCCACGCGTGAGCTTTGAAGTTGCGCATTTGCGTTTTCCGGCGGAAAATCCTAGCCCGAAGCGTCAGCGAGGGACCAAAGAAACACTCCGTTTTCCCTCACTTACGTGTCGGGCTATGAAAAAACACACTATGAAAAAAAACCATGAAAAGACACAACTTTAAGACGCGTTCGCGAGGCTTGGCCAAACTCTCAACTACCAATTTCCGAACGACCAAATTCATTTGCCCTTTGCCATCACCCATACCAACAGAAACTCATCTACATTGTACACTGTTGATCCAACGGCAAACGAGAATTGTGATGCTTTCGACGTACAGTGGCAAAGAAGGAGCCGACAACTATGAATCTATTAGCCGAAGTCGCCGATCGACTGTCAAAATCGCGACAAACCGTTGTCTTTACAGGTGCCGGGATTAGCACGGAAAGTGGTATTCCGGACTTTCGTTCACCCGGCGGCGTGTGGACCAAGTACCGAACTGTCGAATATGGCGAATTTATGTCGTCCGTCGACGGGCGACTGGAATACTGGCGACAGAAGTGCGAAGCCCATCGCGAATTTGCCGATTCAGAACCAAATTTGGGACACCAGATTTTGGCCAAGTGGGAACAACAAGGCAAACTCCACGGCGTGGTCACTCAGAACATTGACGAACTCCATCAACTGGCCGGTAACCAAAACGTGTTGGAACTGCATGGCACCGCACGGCGAATCAAATGCCAGGACTGCGGTTTCATGGACAATGCCGACGCCTATGTGGACGCATTTCTGGCAAACCAAGAACTTCCGACCTGTCCCACTTGCGGCCAAGACCGTTTGAAGCACGCGACCGTTTCCTTCGGACAGAGTTTGCCGGCTGACGCGTTGTACAAAGCCTTCGATTGGGCTAAATCCTGTGACGTTATGTTGTCACTCGGTTCGTCCCTCGTGGTCACACCCGCGGCCGACATTCCCAGAACTGCCAAACGCCATGGCGCCACGTTGATCATCATCAACCGCGACCCCACGCCGCTTGATTCCATGGCCAACTACGTTATCAACGAACCTTTGGGCAAAACCTTGGCTGCCATCGACGCGGCGCTGACCGAACGAACCTAGGTGCAACGCAGACGTTATTCTATTTACCAAAATGGCAATTCGAATTGACTCAGCCCCAATGCGTCGCGCATCAAACGCAAAACGCTACTCTTCCTTGCGGATTTCCTGTTGGATGTGCAGCGACACTTGGCCTTGCAGCGCGGCGTCGATTTCGATTTGCGACTGTGCATCGTTCCAGATTCGAGCCGCATCTGCTGCAATGGCATGCGATTCCGACATTTTGCCAATGCGTTGCTGCATGGCAATCAATGTCAACAGAGTGACAAATTGTTGTCGTTCGTCACCCATGGCCGGTGTGGTTCGAACCGACGTAATCTTGGGAAACGAACGACTGCCGTCCGGAAAACGGTGTTCGAACTGCGAGAATTGATCCGGACTCAGATGCGATTGCACCAGCGACACCACTTGCGGCGACAACGGATCTGACGCCGCAACAAGCTCGCTGAAAAGCGCAATTGCGGCGTCGAATTGTTCGGTCGCCGAGTTTGCTGCGACATACGTTTGAAACGCCAAACGTCGTCGTTCTTCCGTTTGCTTTGAATCCAACACAATTTGGCGCGCGGAATCACACAGCGAATCGAATTCGGCTGCCGCCGGAGCATAAACTCGCCCCAATTCCGTCCAAAACACCAACGCACCAGATATTGCTCGATCGGGTAGCGACGCATCCGGCAGATTCGTTCGAAAGATCCAACGGAATTTCTCCAGCGATGGTGCGTAGTTTTTGGATCGCATGTCGGCGCGAGCTTCAAACAAGAGGGCGACCGCGTTTTCGCCGCGAACCTCGTCGCTCGCGGCAGATTGCCGAACCGATGTCGAGCGTCGTTTATCATCTGGTAAAACCCGTCCATTCAGCCAGATCGAATCGGCATGTATTGCTCGAGCTTGCCGCAAGACCATCGTCGCATCGGCCATTTCGCCCGCTTGTTCTAACGCCTTCACCAAGAAATACGCGTCCGCCGCGGACAATGTACTACCGACTGACGGCTCCAAGAACGTGGCCATGCGTCCGGGATCATTCCATTTTCGTGCGTCGCGAATCGCTTTGCGAACTGGACTGGATGAACATCGGTTTAGCACGCGCTGGAACCATTCGGCGTGGTACGTCTGATTCGCGTCCGGCTGTTTGGTTCGTAACAATAGGCTGTCTGCCAACGCGTCCAGGATAACCTGACGCACCAGGGGATGCCTCGCGGCCAAGCGATTCTCCAATTCGTTTAAATCGGCCGAACCGAGGGGAAGATTGGCAAAGGCGATCAACGTCGCATCGTATTGCCGAATCGCTTCGTCCCAACAAACACTTTGTAACGCGTCCGACGCAAACGTGACGCTCCACAAATGAGCTTCGTACAGACGCCGCAATAATTCCTGATCCAACGCAGAAAGCGGCGAGTTGGCG
>JAGQOZ010000420.1 GCA_020426955.1 Planctomycetales bacterium | reverse complement strand
TGAGGTTGCAAAACGTATTGCAAACCATCGCGACTATGTTAGCCTCCCGTTTCATGCGATTTTGGACGCCGACGGGAAGTTGCTAATCGACAGTGAATCGCGATTCGGTAACATTGGCTTCCCGGCCGGAAGCTATGATGGCTGCCGCCATTTGGAACGCATGCTTAAGGAAACTCGACTCACTTTAACCGACCAGGACGTCCAGCAGGTTCTGAGAACATTGGACCAGTAGTCGAAGGCTGCGAATTCATTAGTACAGCAACACATCCGCCCAGGCTTGCCATTGCGCCGTTGCGTCGATGTGGATTAGATGATCGAGTTGCAAGTCCTGCTGGTTCGACGCGTGGAGTTGCGAATCGACCAACGTGCGCAATGCTTCGCTACCGCTCAGGATATCGATGGGTGGCTTTACCATTTCATATTCATAGGGCGGTGGCAGCCAAGCAAACGAATCGGGCCATTCTTGACGCACCATTGTCAGAAGTCGAACGGTAAATTCGTAAGATCGTACTTGTTCGGGCCGATCGATGCGTAGCAACACGCCGCCGCAACGCTGGTTGGCGTATTTGTCAAATGTGGGTCGAAAATAGATTGGCACCAAGTGCAGGCCGGGGAAAGAAAACTCGTTCAAACGATCGGCCAAGCGTTGGGGTTGAATCCACGGAGCGCCGACAATTTGAAACGGCAACGTGGTTCCTCGTCCTTCGGACAGATTCGTTCCTTCCAGCAGCACTTGACCAGGATAGACCACCGACGTATCAAACGAAGGCATATTGGGCGAAGGCATTAGCCATGGCAGTCGAGTGGCTGTGAACAGATCGCTGCGTTGCCAGCCTTCGCAACGCACAATGTGCAATTCAACGTCGATATGAAGTTCGCGGACGGCCAGTTTGGCGATTTCTGCCAGGGTCAGGCCGTGACGCATAGGAATATCCAGCAAGCCGACGAAACTACGAAACTCGGTTTGCAACGCTGGGCCTTCCAGAGTCTGGCCACCCAGCGGATTGGGCCTGTCCAAAATAACCGCCGAAATGCCTTGCCGAGCACACGCTTGCAAGCAATTTACCATGGTCCAAGCAAACGTGTAGACTCGAGTTCCCACGTCTTGTAGATCAATCACCAACGTGTCAATCGATTCCAGCATGTCGGACGTTGGCTGGCGAGTTTCACTGTAGAGACTGTGGACCGGAATGTCCAGCCAAGGGTGGACTTGATGATTTGATTCGATCATGTTGGCCTGTTCTTCGCACCAAAGTCCGTGCTGTGGTGAAAAGATGGCTTGCAGTTGGTTCGGAAACGTTTGTTCGAACCGATCGCAAGCCGGTTGGCACTGGCGGTCGACAGACGCTTGGTTCATTAGCAGACCGAAGCGAGCGTTCCGCAGCGAAGCGATCGGACGCTCAAGAAAGACTTCTGAACCGGGAATGCATGCTGGCGAATTCACTTCTGGATCCTGGCAATAGGAAAAATCAGACTGATTAACGTGCCAACCGTGAAGGTGGTGACACTGCCCACAACCGGGAACCAAGGCCACGCCAGTAATTGCCATTCGTACCCCAGCCAGACCTTGCCGGGCAAAACAAACCGCACGATAACCAGCACGATGGTGCCGCACAATAAGCCTGCCAGGGCTGACGTTTGACCGGCTTGTTGGACCAAAATGCCCAGCAGAAAAACTCCCAGTAATAGTCCGGCCGAAAAGCCAGCAATGGCCAAGGCACTGCCCACAACCGATTCCACCTCTTGCACGCCGATGGCAATTCCAATTTGCAACACGCCAAAGATTGCCGTCAGCCATTGTGTGACGCGAAGCAGAGACATATTCGAAGGGTTGTCTTTGGTGTCTTCGTCCACGTTGTTCGATTGGTTCGCGCGAAACCAATCGTTGACCAGCGCGCTGGCGGACGAATTCAACGAACTGGACAGAGTTGACATGGCTGCCGAAAAAACCGCGGCCAGCACCATGCCAATAATGCCCACGTTGGCTGGAAGCTGCGTCACAATAAACGACGCAAAGACTCGATCATTCTTGGCAAAGGTGATTTCCGGGTGACCAGCGTAGAATGCCGCCAAGCCAATGCCGATTAGCAAAAACAACAGAAACTGCAACGCCACCGTAAAACCGCTCAGGATCAAGGCCCAGCCGGCGTCGCGCTGGTTCCGAGCACACAAGTACCGCTGGACCATCATTTGATCTGTGCCGTGCGTTCCCAACGTCAAGAACGCTCCGCCGATCAAACCCGCCCAGATGTAGTGCGGATTGGTTAAGTCATATTGAAAATCGAACAACTGCAACTTTTGGTGTTCTTGGGCAAAGGAAATGTATTCGGACCAACCGTTGGGCAATTTCTGTAGAACGATCCATGCCGCCAAAATTCCTCCCAGTATGTACGCTGCGAATTGCACGCAATCGTTCCAGACCACCGACTTCATGCCGCCAATACACGTATAGATAATGGTGGCGATGCCGATCACGACAATGCATAACCACAAGGGCAAACCGATGACTTCGCGCAGTACTAATGCGGTCAGATATAGTCGCAGGCCGTCGCCTAGATTGCGAGTGACCAGAAATAGCAGCGACGCGGTCTTTCGAGTCGTCTGGCCAAAACGTGTTTGCAGGATTTCATAAGCGCTGAAAATTTTGCCTTGGAAATACAGTGGCAGCAGGACAAACACAATGATGAAGCGCCCGATGGTGTAGCCCAATGCCAATTGCAGGAACCCCAGATTTCCTCCTTCGGCATACGCAATTCCGGGAACGCTTAAGAAGGTGACGGTGCTGGTCTCGGTGGCCACAATCGAACCCAAAATGGCCCACCAAGGCAGGTTTCGTCCGCCCAGCAAATAATCGGATAAGTTCTTGGCGCCTTGGCCTACCCACAGTCCAAAAGCAACCACCGCGGCCAAATAGGCAATTAATACCGCAAAATCAACAGGTGCAAGTTGAATGTCCAAAACGATTTTCCTGCGTTTTTTGTTCGATTGACCTTCGTATCCTAGCGGTTTTGTTGCGAAATCTAAACTGGACGCAGGCCAGCCATAATGGCAATCGTCACAGCTTGGTGTCCGAATTTGCCTTGGCGGCTAGATTTGTTGGGGTAACCAAAATCTGTCGTTTTCCCCAGCGCGAAATCAACGGTAAAATGGAATCACTCTTCAGAAAACAGTGCAAGCGACACTGTCGGCGAGTCCCGGCTTGGGGGTTTAGGAGGTTTGGTGATGTCTAGCAGAATATTTGGTAATTCGAAACGCATGTTTGGGATCCATTCGAACCGTTCCACGTCAAGACGTCGTGTTCGGCTCCAAACGGAATCGTTAGAAGTTCGTTCCCTGTTGACGGCCACGTTGGTGGCGGATCAAGTGCAAGCGTTCGAAAATGGCGATGCGATGGCGCTAGACGTGTTGGCCAACGATTCGTTTAGCGACGATTACGAAGGCGACCGTCAGATCACATCGGTCAGTTTTGGTTCGCAGGGTGGTCGAATCACTATTAATTCAGACCACCAGTCATTGAGCTACACGCCGCCAGCTGATTTTGCCGGCGAAGAATCGTTTGTGTACTTTGTGGACAACCAATTCTACACAACGGTTAACGTCTCGATTCAATCGCCGTTGCAGGACGACGAATTCACTCTTCCTCCCGACGGGCAGGCACATACGCTGAACGTCTTGGGCAACGATCGGTTTTGGGACGGTTACACAGGTGATCGACAGATTACGCTAGTCAGTACCACCAATGCCGATTCGGAAGTGCAGATCAGCGCGGATGGCAAGTCGGTGATGTATACGCCTTCTACATTCGCACAAGGACGAGACCAATTCGTGTATATCGTGGACGGAAAGTATTCTGCCCGAGCGACCATCGACCTTACTCAGCCGTTGCGCTATGACAACTACTACATTTTGCAAAACGAACCTCTCAAGTCCTATTCGGTCCTGGCGAATGATCCGTTTTGGGCGGGCTACAGTGGCGCAAAGCAGATTACGTTGGTATCGGAGACCAGTAATGGCGGAAGCGTGCAAATCAGCGCCGACGGGCGGTCCATCATGTATCAACCTGCTGCCGACGCATATGGCTGGGACAGTTTGACCTATGTGGTTGACAACACCTACGAAGCTTCCGCCTCGTTCAACATTCAACGCCCGGTGCAAGATGACTATACGGAAATTGATTATGAAAGTTCGAACCAGCCAATCAGCGTGCTGACGAACGATTACTACTACGATCATCAAACCGATCGGCAAATTAAAATCGTCCAACGCGTCACTGACGTGCAGTCTGAAACCGAGCATGGTGGTTCCATTACCATTTCTGCAAACGGGCAACAGGTCCTTTACACGCCGGCGCCTGGCTTCAGTGGCAGTGATTCGTTTACCTATACGGCGGACGGACGTTATCCGGCTAGCGTCACCGTTCAGGTCACTCGGCCGGTTCGCAATGATTCGCTCAGTACCTATCAGGACACGCCGAATCGATTTTTGGATGTGCTTAGCAACGACTTTTTGGGCAACGGTTACAAAGGTGCCAAGCAGATCACCTCGGTTAGCGATACGGAATCGGGCGGTACGATTCGCTTGGACGCGAACCGGCTTTATTATACGCCGGCAGAAAACTTCACTGGCGGCGATTCGTTCACCTATGTGGTTGACGGCGAACTGGAAGCCAGCGTTTACGTCTACGTGCAGCCGTTGGCGTCGTATGATTCGTACAGCTATTGTGTGAATGGTGCGGTGGAAACCTATACGTTAAACGTCTTGGCGAATGACAATTTTCAATTCGGCTATCCGGGGCCCAGCCAGATCACGGCGGTGGAAGCGAGCGACGGTTGGGCCGTTTCCACTTCCGCCGATGGACAACGGATTCTGGCGACTCCCAGTTCGTCCAGTGTCGGCGAATTGACTTACACGGTCGACAATAATTACACGGCCTCCGTCTATGTCTATCGCACGGGGCATTTGTCTTACGACTATTTCTTAATGGACCAGAACAGTTCGACGACCACTTTGAACGTGCTGCAAAATGACTTTCAGAACAACCATCCCTGGGATGCCTGCCGTAGCGTGAATTATCGAGGTGCTAAGCGTATTACTTCGGTTTCCGGCAGCGAACATGGTGGAACGGTTGCGGTTTCAGCCGACGGGCGATCGATTCAGTATTCGCCTCCAACCGATTTTGTGGGAACCGATTCATTTACCTACATCGTCGACGGTCAGATGGAAGCAACTGCTTCTGTGAACGTGATTCAGCGTCTGCTGAATGATGAATTTCATGTGGCTAGTGGGCAAGCGGAAGACTTGGGCTTGCTGCACAACGATAGCTTCAGCGGAGGTTATACGGGCGCTCAGAAGATCACGGATGTATCCGCATCGCCTTCGGGCGCACAAGTTTCCATTTCCAGTGATGGACGAACGATCCGTTATCAAGCGGCCGCTGGTTTTCATGGTTCGGAAACGTTGGTCTACACCGTCGATGATCAG
>JAGQOZ010000419.1 GCA_020426955.1 Planctomycetales bacterium | reverse complement strand
GTGCGACGCGTCTTCTTGGGCTTTGGCAAGTCGGCTTGCGGCGAATCGGGAATGATCGTGGCAGACAGCGCGGCGTTCACATATTGCGTTCGGTCTTGTCGACCAAAAGCATGGTACTCTTGACGATTGGTGAAGCCGTCTCCATCCGCATCACCTTCCGGTCCCAAGTGATGGCCCAGCGCCAGAGCCGCCGAATAGTCTCCTCGCAAAGGTGTACCGAACGAAGTTGTCATCCGATCAACGGCCTTAAACGAATCCGGCGTTCCTACCATGACATAGCCAGCAATCAACGTAGGCAAATGCGGCCATTGCTGCATGTGGACTTGAATGTCTTGCCGAGCTGACGCGTAGGCCTGTTCCCAAGCCGCTTGGACGTCGCGATAGCAAACTCCATTTTGCGACGAAAGATCCAATTCGGGACAGCTTAGAATGTGCGCGACGAGGGCCATTTCGACCGAATCGGGTATGCCGTTTTCACCTGCTTCTCCGTTTGCGTCTCCGAGTGGATCGAAGTTCACTTCGCGAATGGCCAAATCAAAATCGGTTGCGTCGTCGATATGCTCCCTTTCTCTAGTCACATCGGAAATGTGATTCGCGCTCACAGGCGTGACTTCGGTTTTCGAACCGGAACACCCGCAGACGGCAAGTGGCCAGATAGCAAACCAGATCATTTTCCAATTCATCGTCATCCTTCGTCTCTATAACTGCAGCTTCCCCAGCTCGACCGGCTGATCGCGCGGAACCGTGATCATCGTCAATGGCGTTTGAATATTCGAAAACTTTCCTCTTAAGCGATCCACTGGCATGCCGCCGCCCGATGGTGATTGCATCCAATACACCAAAACTGCATAGTTCCCCGGTTCCAAACCAACTTCTTGCCCAAAATAGCTGGCTGAAAAATGACCGTCGGGTTCAACCTGAGCACCGCCGGACATTTCGGACGCGGGAGAACCGGATTCGTTTACCGGCACAAACTTCATGACGGCACCCGCTGCAGGCTGATCATGGAGAAACAGCAATCCTTGTACTTCTGTTTTCGCCTCGCCGTCCGGTGCCGCTTGTCTTGCACAGGCGGTCCAAGACGCCATCACGACCATTGCCATCATCACGCATGTTCTGGAAAGCATGTTCGCCCGATTCGCGTGCATTTGCATGGTGTGGTCTATTTGTGGTGCCATTATCGTGGCACCTCGACACTTTCGCCTCGGGAACGAGTGACCAAGGCGAACAAAACCAGAGCGTCTATCTGTTCGCTCAAGAAATGCACGCTATTGTCCAACAAGACGACATTGGCACCACCATCGTGAAACGAATAGATGCCTTGGCTATTGTTCGCGTTAATGTTGCCTGGACCCAATCCTGTCGGCGACCAGGTTTTGGCATCGGCAGTGTAAGACAAGATCCACGTGCACGATTCACCTGCCCACGGAGCCCACGCCTTGGCATTCGGCGGCGAGGCATCCACCATTGTTCGACCGACCCAGCGTTGACCATGATCTGACTGTTCGACCACCGTAAGCGTGCGAGACAACCCGTCGGTGACTCGCACCAATCGAGGCTGCGCGTAACCGCCTCGTTCCAGCACGGGTGACAACGCGCTGACACCCCAGATGTCATAATTCGCTGGATTTGCGGGGACAGCCAACGGAAATCCCCAACTGTAAACGGCGGAATAGTCGCCGACGGCCGCCGTTCGGCTCGGTTCGGTAACCCCGCCACTGCCGATGCCTGTTTGCACGTCGTTTCCCGGCGATGCCGGGCACCGATACGTGGAAATCTGACAATTCACTGCTTGTTGATTTTCTGCCGCAAACCAATCCTTGCTCCAATCGTATTGATCCGCGATCGGCTGTTCGTCAATAAAAGGCAGCAGATCCGTGAACGTGCTGGCGATGACATCGCCGGGCGGACGTCGTCCGTTGCGAATGTATTCGTACGGACGACCGTAGGCAGCACTGGGAAGAAATCCAAAGGCACTTTCGAATGCGCTGATCGCCAATCCAACTTGCCGCATGTGGTTCTGACACTCGGCGCGCCGAGCGGTTGCGCGCACCGATTGAATTGCTGGTAGCAACACGACTACCAGTACGGCAATTATGGCCATCACCACCAACACTTCGACCATCGTTACGCCGGATGGTCGTTTGTGCCACAACATCGTCACTTTAGTATTCCCGCAAACTCATGCTCGGTTTTCACGCTTTGCTGCGACTTCGTCGGCGAAGTGACAACATCGCGACACAGCCAAATCCGACGATGGCCAATGATGTCGGTTCCGGAACGGTGGTTAAATTCAATTCGAATGTGCCGAATTGCACTCCGACATCCGACGGATCATTCGTGAGCGATGCGAATCCTTCGGCAAACAGCAAATCGCCAGAGATCAAAATGGACGAATCAGATACGTGCGACGAAATGTTCGCCAAGTCCGCGTAGGTCGTGTTGGCAAAATCGACATTGTTGACCAAAACCAATCCCGAACGAATCGCGTCCGTACGTGTCGGTGAATAGCGAACAGCAAAATCACCAAACAAGAGCACGCCGTCAAAGGTTCCTTGCCAGCGAGTCATCCCTTGCAGTCCGACTTGTTCACCGCCCAACAAGAGCGCGCCAACGTCAGTTCCGGGCGTCCAACTTCCCAATAGATCATTCGGGTCGAAATCCAAATCCGTCGCGGCATTGTTGGGCCGACCTTCGATTGCGGCGGGCGAATCTCCGTTCACCATTAGCGTAAATGTCTTTTCTGTCCCAACAATCGCATCGAAGGGATTACCCGCATCGGCGGCGTCCAGGGTTTGCGAATACGACTGTTGACCCGCGAAAATTGCATTCAATGTAGTTAACGGAGTGGCAGCGGCTACCAGTTGTTCATTGACGGTGAACTCGGCCGTTCCGCCAAGAATGCGTCCGGCGAAAGTCGAGTTTACCGAGTTCGCTAAACAACAAATGGCAATTACAAAAACAAAACGATTCAAACGCATGAGATACCTCAGTTATCGAAAAAATTTTGTCATGGTGAAACATCAGAGCGATAAAACTACGGCTTGTTCGAAACATCGCGACCCCATTTGGAGCGCGCAGCGGCTCGAATACACAACGCCCATACGTCGTTGGTGCTTTGCAATGGTTGCCGAGTTCATTCGAATGGAATCAATCACAGCAACATGAACAGCGCCCACGCGGGCTTCGAATCATGCCAACTATGTGAGGAGCAGGCATATACGTGACACCCACATGGGTGCCATTAATGCTGCTGAGAATGCGATTCCACTGGCAACCAACTCGATATGCAGATTGTCATTCGCTAGAGTAGTCCACGACGGACCTGTTTTCGTTGCACCAATGCGGCAGGACGATTGACGACCGATCCGACCAAGGATCGCCGTGAGCCGTGTGGCGCGAACGAAATACGTCCAATGTGATTTGTCATGCAAACGACAAATAGGACACAGGCTTGGGCACAGGGCCATCAGGAACATGAATGGCCGAAGGGGCCGTTTCGTCTCCAAAGAAAATCCAACCGACTAGCGGTGGTTCAGGCAGCGTGAACAAATCCATCGGCTCTACGATGCCGCTCCAGCCGTGCTGCAGCAACTGCCAACCCAAGTTGTGCCCCTGGCATTTGGCGACAGCATCCAGCAGGACGATTCGGCTACTATGGTCGATGGTCTTGTTTGCTGGACGTCTTTGTGACGCAATATTAGAAGGAGCGTGATGATCTTCGATCCGAGACGCCGAGCAACAGCCCTTGCCGGTCGAACAATGTTGGTTGCTTGTGGCTTCACGTGTCAGTGAGCGGCGACTGCGTTGATCCCGGTTCGCTCGCAACACCAAGAAGGCCGGTGGTGTGACGTTGTTTCGCCGAGCCCAGGCCAACTTTTCTTGATCGGTATGGCAACAGCATTTGTCCCAGCAATGCCGCGCCGAGACGCAGCCACACGGACATTTTTCGCACGGGAAGCGTTCTTGGCTGTGTTTCGAAACGAAAGCCACGGGAATGGGGACGCCACACACGCAAAAGCCCAGAATCAGCAATAACGCAGCGGCTACCGGACGAACCGCTCGGGCCGGAAAGAGACAAACAGAACGTGGCGAATTTAGCGACAACAACGCGATATCCTTCGACATTCGAAGGCCCGCTCCTCACGGAAACATTCTTTCATGGGCGTCTATTGAAGTCAACGGGCGGTCCAGATCGTCCAGATCCCATTTTTTTTTGCCGCGCACGTTTTTCGCGAAGAAATATGGCGCAGGGCAAGTCAGACAAAACAGGACCAATCGGTGCGAAACTTGGCGCATCAAGTAACTGAAACAGCCGGCGCGAATTTTCATGCCGGTGATGCTTGAAGACTATTTGGGATGGTTTAAGTCGACTATAGTACTGACAGACTCCCAATTTCTGGGGATCGAAAATATCTAGTGGAGTGACCGTTATGCGAAAGCGTCGCCCTATTGAATTGCTTGAAGATCGATCCATGCTTTCCGGTTTGGGAAAGCCCATTCCGTTTGTGTTTGAAGCCGACTTTGACGCGAATGTTGCGGAGGAAACCGCCGCAGACCAAACACCGCAGCTAAAGATTGTCGGAGGAACGTCGGCCAATATCAGCGACTGGGATTGGATTGTTGCGCTGACCGATTCGTTCGGCCAGTTTTGCGGAGGTTCGCTCATTGCAGCGGACGTTGTATTAACGGCGGCGCACTGTGTGGACACGGCTTCGCCTTCGTCAGTAACTGTAGTGAGTGGACGGCAAGATTTGCGCACCAACAATGGCCAAGAACTGCCAGTGCGTTCCATTGTGGTTCATCCTGACTATGATGACTTTGAACTGGTAAATGACCTGGCCCTGCTGTTCTTGTCTGCGCCCTCAAGTCACACGCCTATCGACATTGTTCGCAGCGATCAATTGTACTTGACTGAACCGGGCACGATGGCGCGAACGGCCGGTTGGGGCGAAACCGACACCAGTTTTTATTCGGATATACTTCGTGAAGTCGAAGTGCCGATCATTGCGAATTCGGTCGCCAATCGCCAAGACGCGTACGCCGGCGAAGTTCGACCATCGATGATGGCTGCCGGTAGCGAAGGTAAGGATTCGTGTTATGGCGATAGCGGCGGACCATTGGTTGTTCCCAATGACAATGGCGGTTTCTCACTGGCCGGCATTACGTCTTGGGGATATGGATGCGGTGCTTTCGGCTTGCCCGGCGTTTACACTCGCGTCTCTAGTTTTGATTCGTGGATTATTGATCAGGCCTTACCATCGAGCCAAGGGAATCTGTACATTGACAGCAGAGCGGTGATTACCAATTCGACATTTCAGATCAGCTTAAGTGATTTGGATCTCGACCAGACAGGCGAATTGATCATCACAACAACCGGTGGCGATACCGAAACGATTCAATTGGCAGCGACGTCCACCGGTCGTTTCTTTGGTGGCATTGAAGTCGTGGCGAACTCGTCGGTAGCCACCGGCAATGGTCGGTT
>JAGQOZ010000041.1 GCA_020426955.1 Planctomycetales bacterium | reverse complement strand
CTCACCGATCTCTCGAACGGTTGGCCCGTAGCCCCGAGTTTCAATTTTCTCCTTAATCAACAACAAGACTTCCTTTTGACGTTTGGTCAACAAATCCAACATGCTCATGCGAATGTACTCGGAAAAAGTGTGACGTGATCAACGTCCGTGCTGGAAATGTTTCCCATTCCCAACAGGACGTCACTGAAATCGAGATATTGTCCGGGGTCAACAGCCCATGAAACTCCGGACGAATCTATGCAATATAATATACGTGCGTTCATGTACAATAGCGTCTGTACAGTGCAGGCAGTTGGAGACGTCCATTTTTGGGAAAATCTTACAGAATTTTGGGGCCCTGAATCTGCCTAAGCCGAAAGTCTTCCGCAGATTCACTCGTCCAAGATTCGCACCCAATAGGACGTGCCGCGCACGACTTTGGCGCAAGACCGTGTTGCTCCGAGCTCTTAAATCGCCCGGAGAGCCTGGGTTATTTGAAATCTGAAGGAAAATGAACGACTATTCGCTCAGCAATTGCACCACTTCGGGCAGTTCTGCATAGCGAATTTCGTCCGCGCGCGCCTTCCAGCGTACAACGGCAATTTGCCGACTTCGAACCGAAGATTCGGGACGATACAGCGGATTCTTGCCGGTGACAGTGCGAAATATGTGATTCGCAACCACTCGGTACATCAATTCCCTATGATTCAGATTCTCCGCAATGGTGATCGCCGCGCCGGCTGCCAATTGTTCGTTAGAATAACCCCAAAGTGACCGGAAAAGCGGTGCCGCTTGTTCGCCCAGTACGTTCTGTACGGCTTCGCGAATCTTGGCCGCCAGCTCGGGGCCTTGCCCCAGCACGTTGTCGATCGTTTCTAGGTGGCCGTCCCAATAGGCATACAGTGTATTGTCGTTCAGGGCTTCCACCACGGCATCACATTCACCCATGTAAGCCAGGCTGCAAGCGGCCAGCGTTCTGACCTCTTTTTTCTGCGATCCCAGGTTCTCGCGAAGGCTCACCAACAGCGGACGATCTTCCGTCAAGCGATTAGTCAGCCATGTATGGGCTTGGTGATCCAGCGGCGTCACGTCCTTGCCGCTAACCCACTTGGGATATGAGTCGATATCGCGAGTCCGCACGGCAACGCCGTCTAGCATGACCAGTACTTGGCCGGCCGGAACTTGGACAGAATCGGTATCGGGACGATGGACCGTAATGTTGCCCGACAGCGCAAAGACTTTGCACAGTAAACGAGCTGGTTCGGATTCTGGGTCGGTCCCGGGGATCCGCGCTCGAGCGACTTCGATGGCGGCAACCGAATCTTGGTCCACGAATTCTATGGCTGCCGTGTGATCGCCGGGCCAGCGAACGTGAATACTCTGCTGTTGGCATTCGCGAGCCGACATGACGGCTTTGCCGTAGTCGAATTCGAGTTCGGGAGTCGGTTCGGACGAATTCAATTGATTGATGGTCACCAGCGAAGGGCCTGACAGGGTGATGCGAGCATTGTTTACCAATTTCAGTTCCGGACGGTAGCTAGGCAACGCCATCAAGCGACTTTCCGGCGCAACAACGTCGCCGTCAGCCAGACGCATCCAATCTTGATTGTCCTGTGCAACAACGCCTGCAACTTGGTTCGAGCTGATTAGCTTGGCGATTTCGGCAATGGGTTCGAACACCGCCTCTTCTTCTTGAGCGGCGACATCGTCCGCGAGGTCACTGTAGTTCGCCACATTCTCAATGGCCGCTAGCGGGTCGTCCGAATCTGGCAGTTGATCGGACGCCGGCTGCCGCAGATCGTTTTGGTTTCGTCCAATGGTTGGCAACGGAATAGACGGACGTTCTTCTGAACGAGCAAGACGATCATCCACACCCAGTGGTTCTTGTGTCAACTGGGCTGCGGGTGTGGGTGGTGGAGGCGGAGTATTACTGGCCAATTCCGAGCCTATTGGCGGCAATCCGACAAGCTCGGTGTTGGCTGAATCCGCTAAGGCGTCCTCTGTCAAATCTGCTGGGATTCGAGTGTCCAGTGGCGGGACGCCGTTGTCAGGCGCCGGAGGCAAGATCTCCGTGGTGTCAGTCACCAAGGGTGGCGTTACGGCCTCTTGGAAATCTTCTTCGTCGCGAGCGGCAAAGTTTTCGGCAGCGCTGTCGATCAGCCCCGAGGGTTCGTCCAGTAGGACTAATTCCGAGGCATCTTCGGCGGGTAACGTGTTCTCCAGCGAAATATCACTGTCCACCGTCTCCGATGGGTCGGCATTGTCTACTAGCGGATCGTTGACTGTGGTGTTGCCCCAATCAAACGATGCGTCAGCAGCAGCGGTTTCTGAATTCGTTTCGTTGTCAGCAAGCGAGTTTGCGACAGTATCATTGGCAGCCAGTTCGATATCATCGCGAGTTTCCCGAAGGTTCGCCGGTCCAGTAAAAACATCGTTCGTTGGTTCGGGCAGTGCGGCTTCGGCATCGCTGTCTTGGTCCATATGCGAAACAGTGGTATCTAGCGAATGGTCTTCCATTTCGGTCGAATCATCTAATGTCAGGTCTGCCAGACCGTCCGCTGATGTGTGACCGGAATGCGCGTTGCGTGACGACGTGTCGCTGGAATCAGCGACGTCGTTACCTTCGTAGATCTTAGGAAACGGTTCGTTACCATCCGACTGTTGCGCGATAGGCATGCCTTGATACCATTGGAGCAACGGATGGTTTTGATCAAATGGCCCCAGCCCTCGGAGTCCAACGACTACCATGATGAAACCGGTTGCCAACGCCAACATCATCAGCAGCGGAACTCGGGACGCAGGACGGCTTTCCGGTTCTGGATTGGTTTGCGGCAATGAACGGATAGGCATGTCCAAACGGAGATCTCTCTGGTCTGTGCGACTAGGGAGTACTCGAGAAACCACAGGCGATTGATCTGGAAGGCCGGATTGTTTGCGGTAAGGCAAACCGTGAATGCGTTCGCGAACCGAAACATCGACGTGCGCCGGCGAACCTAACACCAGGGTCAGAATCTGGTGACACGAAGCGACTTCGCTTAAATGGGCATCCGAATCAAGGCAAATCCGTTCAAATTCTGGGAGTGAGCCTAGCGGTAACGTGTTGTCCAAATATTCTGCCACGCTGTTCGCATCCGCTCCCACTCCCGTAGCGTCAACTTCGGGTGCGTCTAAGCGAAGTTGACCAATGGTGTTTCGAATGCGATGCACCAAACGGCTGGCATTGCTACTGGCAGCAATCTTTTCTTGAAGTTCTTCTGCGTGTTGGCGGTCCAACACATTATCCATGTAAGCCAGCAGAGTGCGGAGAGTGAGACGCATAGCATATCCTTGATTCAAACCTGCAACCGAATCGAACAAATCCGCTTGATATCCTTTCGAGATAGTCGGATCTCACAAGGAATAGTGCTGGTTGAAGCAAGGATTCGTACAAGATTTTCCGTTTTTACAGAAAATGTTTCGTCTTGCTAGCGATCTGCCGGCGCCCGTTCGTCTGGTAATAGCAGCAACGAACCGATTCCAACAAGCGCGAATAACGACGCTACTACTGCCGGGTGAATTTGTCCCAGATCGTAACGCATTGTCTCGTCCTTCTTGGGCATCACCCAGGCCGATTTACGTTCCCAGCCGTCCTTTGTGCGCCGCCATTGCGAATCGATCACTTTTGTTTCGGCTGGTTGCGTCAAAGCGGGCTGGATGCAGGCAATTTGGAATGGCCGAATCTTTTCGTGGCCAATCGCAAAGCAACTCACTGTGAATAAAACAAAGACAATAAGCGTGTTTTTCATGGAATCCGTCATTTGGTTGAGGTTCCATTGGCTGTTCGCAACTATCAAGCCAGCTGACAAATCGGGGAAAAACACGTCACTGTGTCGATTGCAATGTGTCAAAATGCAAACGATGATGTTTTTTCGAAACTCGACGTCATGGGGCAACATGCCCGAGTGTCAATCTTGGCAGCGAATTATCCGAGTCCCCAAGACCAATGGGCGTTCGCAAATTGGCGTTTGTTGCCAATTCCGTTGTTGTCCATCTGGTTGTCCAGATTAAAATTGACGGAAGCATTTGCTTCGTTTTTTGATGGCCCCACGGGTTGGGCGAAGTTTGCCAAACGATTAAGATAGTTTCCCGTGCAGCGGTAGTCCCGAAAATCAGGTTTTAGGAGTCCAGGTTCGTGTCGTGCTATTCGCGAATTCGCCGACAGCAAATCCTGCAGGAAGTCGAGGGCTATATTGACCTGATTCGATGCTTCGCACACCGCTGGACATTGAAGGCGGAACTGCGATATCGCTTGGCAAATCGAGCGATCGAGACGCTAGATCGGCTAGATCATACGGAAGCCAATCATCTGCAGGCGTTATATTTTCGCGGCCAAGCATTACGATTTCTGCATCGCTATGAAGACGCGGTCGAACCGCTTCGCGATGCCAGTGAATTGGACCCGGAAAATGTCCATATCAACTTGGCGTTGGCATGGTGTTACAAACGCATTGGCCGAATTGACATGGCCATTCAGTCGCTAGAAGAAGCGTTGGAAATAGCGCCGAATATGGCCATCATTCATTACAATTTGGCCTGCTATTGGAGTTTGGCCAGTCACGTCGGCTTGACGTTGATTCATCTTTCGCGGGCCATGGAAATTGATCCTACTTATCGCGATGCCATTGCGGTGGAATCCGACTTTGACCCGGTGCGTGATCATCCAGAATTCTTGGCACTCACCTCCGCTGTCGTCTGAACCGGTTGGCAGCGGAATTTGCGATCGTGCCCACTTGCCTAGTACTCAAGCGTAGCGATCTAAAGGCGAAGCGAACCAACACCGGAAACACGGCCAACAACGCGAAGGCGCACCACGTCTGCCAGGTGATGATGCCTTGGAGTCCGCTGCCGGATAATTCTCGCAAACTGCCGATGCTGGAACCGGCAAACACGTACACGATCGTTCCCGGCAACATGCCCAACTGGCTGACCCACCAAAATGTCCAAGTACGAATTCTCGTTAAGCCCATGACCACGTTGATCACAAAAAAGGGCACCGCAGGAATCAAACGCAGAGTAAATAAGTAGTAAGGACCGTCTTGTTCTAATGCCGAATTGAATGCTTGCAGTCGCGATCCAAACTTGCGCTGAACGGAAGATCCAATCACATAGCGACTGGACAGAAACGCAATGGTGGCTCCCAATGTCGACGCGAAGCTGATCAGCGGCAATGCCGTCCAAAAACCAAAGTACCACGCCAACACCAGCGACAGGGCTGCCGCGCCGGGAATGGAAAAACCAGCGACAAGCACGTAGATGACAAACGCGATGACAACTGCCCACCAGGGATGTTCCTGCTGAAATTGTCGCAGATTGTCTTCGCGTTTGACGAGGTTTTCCAAGGAAAGCGATTCACGAAAAAAGAAGATTCCCGCAAAGAAGACGCTGGCAAACAGGAGACCGATGGCAATTCGCGACCACGTTCGTCGGTTTGTCGAACCAGCTAAATTCTCCGATTGGTTCATGCGGGTACTCCGAAGCATCGAACCCTACCGTCCATAGGCCGGCTCTAAAATGCGAAGTCAATCGTCCGAACTTTGTGAACCCACGAATCGCATGACCAAATACAGTAGCGTCAGCACCACTTGCAGTGTGGCGGCGACATACGTCCATGCTGCGGCGTTCAGAACTTTGTTGACTGGGCCCATATCATTAGGAGCAACCACGCCCAGCTCCACCAGTTGCTTTTTTGCTCGACGGCTGGCGTCAAATTCGACCGGCAAATTCACCAGCTGAAAGAAAACGCCGGCAGCGAATAGCAGAATGGCCAGTATCAACAGCGGCGGAAAGCTCAAGCCAATCATGAACAGAAGCCCGGCGCTACCAGTGCCCACGTTGGCCAAAGGAACGGCCGCGTTGCGAACCACCAGCGGAGCATACCGGGTGGCGTCTTGGATGGCATGCCCCGCTTCGTGCGCAGCAATACCCACGGCTGCCATCGATCGGCGATTGTAAACGTCACTACTCAGCCGCAGCACTTTTGTTCGGGGGTCATAGTGGTCAGATAGTTGGCCAGGCACTTGTTCGATCATGACATTCTGAAGTCCAGCCGAATCCAGGACATACCGAGCTGCTGCAGCACCGCTCAAATTGGCTGGCACTTGACTGGCCGCCGCAAACGTCGATTTCACTCGAACTTGCGCCCACATCGCCAGCAAAACAGCAGGCAAGGTCACCAACATCAGCATGGGATCAAAAAAGTAAGGCATACGGGTTCCTCGAACATTTAGCGGTCACCAGGCAACAAAAACGCTCTTAACGACAAGCTGCACACCACACGGCCCGATGAAAACTCGCTTGACAAACGATATAACTCATGGACCGAAATGACAAGATGGACGTCGCGGATGATTGGTGTTTCTAGCGAGTGCAACCCAGGCGCAGTGGAGCGATTGGGCCACGATGGGTGAGAAAATGATTCGAAGAATGTGGTTTCGATGGGCTTGCGTTTGGGCCATGTTGTGCTGTGTTGGATGCGAACCGCAGTCCGGCGTCGACACAGCTTCGCTAAACAACAGAAATACGGCGAATTCGCCCGTCGGCGGAACGGCGGTACTGCCTATCAGTGAATTAGATCGGCAATTGAACGATCGCCTGGATCGAGTCCTAGAATTCACTCTGAATCACCGACTCTTAGATGTTAACGAACACGGCGCTTGGCAGATCCTACATGGCGTGTTGGCCTATCAGCAAGATTTTCCCGTGCAAACGCCAAACGGCTTGCAGCCGGCCGTCGACTACGTTTTGAACGGCGGCAACATGCAAGGCTGGACCATGGAGCCGGGCGACGTTCTGGATTCGGCGACGGGACGGCGAGGTTTACGAGCGATCATGGAGCCGGGCACAAAAATCGGCCAAGGCCATTCTGATCAATGGTTGGCCATTCTGGCGCAATGCCATTTACCGACGAATCAAATTATCCGAGTCGGCAGCGCGGAATACACCATGGAAAGTTTCGTCCAGCAAGTGCAGATGGACGTGTGGCAAAATCGAGATCGCGAATGGAGCTGGACTCTGATTGGCTTGAGTCTGTATTTGCCGAAGGATGCGTCCTGGGTCGCCACGGACCGGCAAACGTGGTCCATAGAAAAATTGGTCGAATCGGAAGTCCAACAGGATCTGGACGCCAGTGCGTGTGGCGGTACGCATCGCTTGATTGGCTTGGCCATGGCTCTGAACCGACATGTCGCTCAAGGCGGCGAAGTCACCGGACCGTGGGCCGATGCACAACAGCTAATTCGCGACGCCGTAGAACGGACTCGGCAATATCAAAATCCCGACGGTTCGTTTTCTACCAACTACTTCGCTCGACCATCAAATTCGCCCGACGTCAAGAATCGGCTGGGCGCCACCGGGCACATTTTAGAGTTCCTGTCGGTTGCGTTACCGCAAGAAGAATTGGAAAGTGAATGGGTGAAACGAGCTGCTTGGCGGTTGTGCCAACTGTTTGATGATACTCGAGACCTTGCCTTGGAGTGTGGAGCGTTGTATCACGCCGCGCATGGATTAGTGTTGTATCGAGAACGCGTTTACGGCCAGCGAAGTTATCGCACCGCCCACCAACACTCGGCGACGGTGCGGTAGTTTGGATTCCGAAACGGCTTTGTCCTGGGAAACATTATCTTCCGCATCGTTTCCATCGGTGCCATTTCCGTCTGTGCGCTGTTCTTCTTCGGTCGAATTGTTTTCGATCGAATTCTGTTCAGCGGCATCTTGTTCCACATCGGCTTGGGATTCGATTTCCGCGTGGGCTTGCGGTTCTTTCGCATCATCGGCACTTTCGGCTTGGTCGGTTGATGTGCCATCAGATGGCTTGGTACCGTCTGTTTCAGCCGTTGGTGCAACTGGTAAAGGAGCGGCGAGAACAACGGACTGGCCATTTTTTTCACGAACTTCCAGTTTTCCGACGGTTGTGTCGTCGCTGGTGACTCCCAGTTCCACGACGGCAAACCGAGTATCATCGGCAAAAATGCTGATGCGACCCGCAGTGGGATCGTGGCCAGAAATGGCAATTCGCTTCTGGCCGTCGACGGATTTCACCAGCAGCTGGTGACATTCAATTTCGGGAAAGTCACTACGGTACGACGCTCGCAGGCCTTGGATAAGCGAAAAAAACAACAGCGGATAGACAATCCAACGTTCTCGGTCTGACATGCGAAGGTTCTCGGTCCGTGGTACCAGCCAATGGAACAGATTTGCGATACAATTGTTTATCGTTGTACGCGCAGTTGCCACCTGGCACAACACGACTCTCACAAATCGTCAGGGCTTTTGCGCTAACATCACGTGTTGCACTTGTCGGCTGCAGTCGCAGTTGGGCAACACCATGTTGCTGCTTCATTCCTTGTGATCAGAAGAAAGTCATGGCAGGGTTCCCTCAATGGAAGTTTCGTTCCGCACGCCAATTTGCCAAGCACTTGATGAAACGCTTGCGATCCGCCGGCGATACTCGTGAGGCAAGATTCGAAGAAAGCAGTTTTCGCATCGTCTTTCACACACAGGGCCAGCCAGTCGGTTCGGTCAACCTGACCAATCTCTATTCAGAATACTTGCACCGCCGCGCGCCGGACCGTCAACGATTTTTGGACGACGCGGTTCGTTCATTACTTGCGCCGCACAAGACGCTGCCAGACGAATTCATCGATGCGCGAGCGGACATTATGCCGTGCCTCAGAAGCCGCAACTATTTTGCCGGCATGGAAGCGACTGCAGATCTGGAAGGTGGTACCTCTATTCCCTACTTGCCGATCGCGGAACATCTGGCGTTGGCCGTGGTGTACGATTTTCCTGAAGCGATGATCATGATTTCGCAGGAACAGTTGGATCTGTGGGGCGTGACGTTTTATGAAGCCTGCGAGATTGCTCGTGAGAATCTGGCCAGCATGGATGTGATTCGCTTCGCCTCTATTCAAGGCCAGTTATTTGTTTCCGCCACGGAAGATCACTACGACGCATCGCGATTAATACTGGACGAATTAGTAGAAGAACTTCCTATCACCGGCACGCCCATCGCCATGGTTCCTAGCCGAGACAAACTGATGATTGTTGGCAGCGATGACATCGAAGGCATTCATGCGATGTTGAAAATGGCGTCGTCGTCATTGGCCGAACCTTGGGCAGTGTCCGGTATGCCGGTCGCTCGGATTGGGGACGAATGGACTCCTTGGGAACCCGGTCCCGAACATCCTTGTTCGGCCGAAGTTTCTCGGCTACGAGTTCAATCGTTGCAGACAGACTATGCCGAACAGATTGAACGACTGCGCGAATTAGCGAACTTCGCTCCCGAACACTTTGCTACCTTCAACGCCTGCCATTTACCTCGAACAGGACGTGCCACCAGCTATTGCAACTGGGTCAACGGTGCCACCCAATCACTGCCGCGAACAGAACACCTAGTCTTACTTACCGGTGAAAAAACTCGGAAAAATGTCCCCGAACGGTTCTGTGTCACCTGGCACGACGCCATGCCGATTATTGGACACCTACTGGAACCAGATGACATCTATCCAACTCGGTATCGAGTCCAGGCGTTTCCCAGCCGAGAACAATTGGGGCAATTGCCCTTGGCGGAAATTTTTTAGCGCCACGTCCAAAAGTGTGTTCCATCCGCTCTGTGGTGACTTGCACTGATGCGTTACACTGTTCGGTCAATACCAGTGACGCAAATTGGGCAATGGCAATAAACGGGAATACGGTTCTAGGCAACCATGGTAGGAAACGCAGATCAGAATCATTCGAAATCTACTTCGGACGACGGACCGAAGATTCGCATTGTTTCATCACCGCAATCGGTTCCGGTCTATTTGTGCGTGATTCGGTTCGCCAAGAATTCGACGGGCCAGTTGGAAGGCGGGGTGGCCAATTGTCCTCAGATCCAACTGAGCGGCGATTCAGAACGATCGATTTTGCAACAAGGTGTCACTCTATTTAAGTCATACATCCAAGCGGAACTGGTCGCCGGTCGACAGCCGGCGTTGCTGGATCCATTGCCCGATTGTCCGGCAGAAGTCCAAGAGCGATTCATCCCAGTCCATTTATAAACGAACTCGAACCTTAGTTCGGTAGGAGAGCGATCATGTCGAAGCGCATCTTGATGATAGTGGGCGACTTTGTCGAAGACTACGAAGTCATGGTCCCGTATCAAATGTTGTTGATGGTGGGCTATCACGTCGACGCTGTTTGTCCAGGCAAGTCAACGGGCGAATTTGTAGCTACCGCCATCCACGACTTTGAAGGCCATCAAACTTATAGCGAAAAACTTGGGCACCGCTTTCGCATCAACGCCAATTTTGACCAAGTGGACGAATCCACCTACGACGGCTTGGTGCTTCCAGGCGGTCGAGCTCCGGAATATCTGCGGCTGAATGATCGCGTGCTCCAGATGGTTCGACACTTTCACCAACAGCAAAAACCGATTGCCGCCATTTGCCACGGGCCGCAAATTCTGAGCGCCGCTGGCGTACTGCAAGGCAAACAATGTTCGGCCTATCCAGCCGTGGCGTACGATGTAACTTCGGCCGGTGGAGAATTCGTGCCTGCGGCTGAAGGTTTTGACAACGCCAAGATTGACGGCCATTTGGTCACCGCACCCGCTTGGCCTGCTCATCCCGCTTGGATTCGTTCGTTCTTGGAAGTCCTAGGCACCTCGATTCAACACAAATAAGGCGATTGGCAGACAGTTGATTCGCGAGGAAGAAACGTGAGTAGCATCCGATTGGGGACATCCGCCAACATTGCCACGCGACTGTCCGAAATGGCGGCACAGATCCCACATTCGTTGGCGGTAGCGGCACCGAGAGGTCGAAATTCGCAGGGCAAACAAACTTACCAAAGACTCACGTTCGGTGAATTGGAAGACGACACCAATTGTATTGCCGCTGGACTGCAAAACATCGGTATCGTCCCTGGCATGCGCATCATTTTACTGGTTCGTCCCGGAATCGATTTCATTTCGCTAACCTACGCTTTGTTCAAGACCGGTGCCGTCATTGTGCTGATTGATCCCGGCATGGGACGGCAGCATATGCTGGACTGTCTAAGCGCCGTGCAGCCTGAAGGGTTTGTTGCCCTTCCGTTAGCTCATGCTGTCCGAGTAGCCTATCGCCGACGCTTTCCGGTAGCCAAGTACAATGTGACCGTGGGCCGACGATGGTTTTGGCGAGGTCCCACGCTGGATGGTTTGCGAAAAAATGAACCGGATGCGTTTCGCCCGGTGAAAACCAAGCCAGAAGATCACGCCGCGATTATCTTCACCACGGGCAGCACCGGACCACCGAAGGGCGTCCTGTATTCGCACGGAAATTTTAGTTCGCAAGTCGACGAACTCAGATCCGCATTTCAAATTGAACCCGGTGAAATTGATTTACCTGGCTTTCCCTTGTTCGCCTTGTTCAATGGAGCCATGGGAGTCACCACCGTCATACCCGAAATGGATTTCACTCGTCCCGCCGACGTTGATCCGCGAAACATTGTCGAACCGATCATCGAATGGAAAATCACGCAATCGTTTGGTTCACCGGCGTTGTGGAATGTGGTGGGCAAATATTGCGAAACACACGAATTGGAACTGCCCACGTTGAAACGAGTTCTTTCGGCGGGAGCGCCGGTGCCGCCGCACGTGTTGCAGCGAATGAAGAATGCCATTTCGCCCGCGGGAGATATCTTTACGCCCTACGGTGCCACCGAATCATTACCAGTCGCTTCGATTTCAGCCACGGAAGTATTGGGCCAAACGCGATCACTGTCCGAACAAGGCAAAGGGACGTGCGTTGGTCGGCGGTTTTCGCAAATCCAATGGAAAGTGATTCGCATCTCGGACGAACCGATTGGCCGCATCGAAGAGACCGAATCCCTGCCGACCGGTGAGATTGGCGAATTGATTGTCAAAGGACCAGTCGTCACCACCCAGTATGTCACTTGCTGCGAACACAACGCTTTGTCCAAGATCCAAGACCCGGACGGATTTTGGCATCGTATGGGCGATGTCGGCTACTTGGACGCGGAAGATCGATTTTGGTTTTGCGGACGCAAGAATCATCGAGTGATCACGGCGGACCGAACCATGTACACCATTCCTTGTGAAGCTATTTTCAATTGCCATCCGTCGATCTACCGTAGCGCGCTGGTTGGCATCGGCATGCCGGGCGATCAGATTCCCGTCCTCATTGCCGAACCATGGCCCGAACACGCACCGCGAGATGAAACCGCCAAGCAAAAACTAGTTGACGAATTGGCAGAAATGGGACAGTCTCATTCGCTTACCCAAGCGATACAAAAATCGCATATTTTGCTGCATTCGTCCTTGCCGGTCGACATTCGCCACAACGCCAAAATCTTTCGAGAACAATTGCGCATCTGGGCGGCAGAACAACTGCAGATGACGTGATGCTTCCGTTTTTTCGGGTCACACCTGCCAAACCGTTCTTTGACTTCGTAGAATCGAGACTGTCTGATCGAAGCAATTACAAGGAACGATGGTTATGAATATTCTTAGCATGCGATGTTTCGTTTTTGCCGTTGTCATGGCGACTTGCCAAACGCTGCTGGCGCAGATTCCCGGCATTGGGCCCGTGGCTGAAATTCAGAAACTGCATGCGGGTTTTGGGTTCACGGAGGGACCGGCCGAAGATGCCGATGGCAATATCTTTTTTACCGACATCCCGAACGCTCGGATCCATCAAATTGCAACGAACGGTGAACTGACCATCTTTCAAGAGAATTCCGGACACGCCAATGGCTTAATGGTCGATTCGCAAGGAAACTTGGTCAAATGCGAAATGGACGGCCAGATTTCTCGAGTGTCCATTCGCACCAAGACGCAAACTACCTTGGCACCAGGCTACAACGGACATCGCTTCAACGCTTGCAATGATTTGGTCATTGATCGCCAAGGCGGCATCTACTTTACGGATCCGCATTTTCGAGCCCCCGAACCGTTGCCGCAAAGTGTCACGGCCGTTTACTACTTGGCGTCGGATGGCAAGGTGACTCGGCTGATTGACAACCTCAAGGCACCCAACGGTGTCATCCTTTCACCGGACGAAAAAACGTTGTACGTGGTCCCCAGCGGTCAGTCGGAAGTAATGGCCTACGCGGTCCAATCGCCAGGGAAGATTGACGAAGGCAAAGTCCTGGTGTCGCTCAAGCAACCCGATGGCGTGACCGGTTCTGGCGGAGACGGGTTGACGGTGGACGAAAAGGGAAATCTGTATGTCACCTCACAACTGGGCGTACAAGTGATTTCGCCTGCCGGAGAAATCTTGGGCGTGATCGAATTTCCCGAACAACCGGCGAACGTCACCTTCGTAGGTACTGACAGAAAAACACTATTCGTCACTGCTCGCACGTCCGTCTACATCGCTCCTATGGAAGTCTCCGGACACCGGTTCGCCACGGAATGAATAATCAGGGGAAATCGGTGTTTGTTAGACATTAAACAAGAAGTGACAAATGTCACCATCTTGCATGATGTAGCTCTTGCCTTCTACTCGCAGTTTGCCGGCGTTGCGAATTTCTTTTTCGCTTTTGTACGTTTCCAAATCTTCCAGCGAATAAACTTCCGCTCGAATAAAGCCCCGTTCAAAATCAGTGTGGATCACGCCGGCAGCCTGAGGAGCGGTGGCGCCGATGGGAACGGTCCACGCGCGAACTTCTTTTTCGCCCGCGGTGAAATAGCTTTGTAGCCCTAAGACTCGATAAGCTTCTTTGGCTAGAGAATGGAGTGCGGGTTCGGCCAATCCGGCGGATTCCAACATTTCGTGGCGGTCCGCTTCGTCCAATTCGGCCAAATCGGCTTCGAATTTCGCACACACCGGAACCACACCGGCTCCGACTTTTTGAGCAAATTCGCGTATCTGCTGGACCATCGGACTCTGCCCCGCCACGTCATCTTCGTCTACATTCGCGATGTACAGAATGGGCTTGGCCGTCATCATGCCAAAGCTGCCCACAGCTTTGGCTTCCGGCGGCTTTAGGTCCAGCTTTCGCAGAGGTTCGTCGGTGTGTAGATGAGCGAGACATTTTTCAATCACTTCTACTCGTAGTTTGGCCTCCTTGTCGCCGCTCTTGGCGGTCCGCTGCGCTTTGGGCAAAGCGTTTTCCAGCGTCTGCAAGTCGGCCAACATCAGTTCCGTTTCAATGGTTTCAATGTCCGCCAACGGATCGACTTTGCCCGCAACGTGTGTTACGTCTGGATCTTCAAAACAGCGAACGACTTGCAAAATGGCATCCACTTGCCGAATATGGCTCAGAAATTTATTGCCCAGACCTTCGCCTTCGCTGGCGCCTTTGACGATTCCCGCGATGTCCACCAACTTTAGAATGGCAGGAACCACCTTTTGCGGTTTGATGTAGTTAGTGATGGTATGCAAGCGTTCGTCAGGAACATTGACAATGCCTTCGTTCGGTTCAATTGTGCAAAACGGATAGTTTGCACTTTGAGCGCCCTGACTGCACGTTAACGCATTGAAGAGCGTGCTTTTACCAACATTTGGGAGACCAACGATTCCAGCTTCCATCTTTCAAGTACTTTCGATCTTGTTTACGTCTTGCCAAGCAGCAAATCTAATCGCTGGCGCAAATCAGACAAGGGCCGAGCCCCTATCTTGGTGGTGATCGAAGGTTTATTCCAGCTAGATTCGGCCGGCAACGCTATGCCGCCGTTTTGGTGGTCGGCCAACTTGCGGGCCGTACGAATAGACGTTGGCGACGAATTTGCGTGACAATTTCGTCCGCAATTTGCAGTGCCTGGAGAGCTCGTTCGCCAGTGACTTGCGGACTACGATGCGTTCGAATCGCATCAAAGAAGTCGGTATGTTCGTCCGCAATGGCGTTGGACGCGACGATAGGCAGCGATTCGGCGCGAAACAGTTCACTGCGCGCGTCACCCGGATGAAAATACCCCTGTTGCTGTACGATCGATGCCGAACGGTTTCCCAGATCAACATGAATCGACTGTTCGTGTTGCCAAATGTCGAATGTTCGCTCCGGCAATCTGCTAACCCGGGAAGCCGTCACGTCACAGACGCAACCGTTGGCAAACCAAAGTCGCGCTGAAGCCATATCGATTTCGTTGGTGACCACCACTTGTCCACACGCGTCGACTTTCTGGACATCGCAATTGGCAGCGGACAAAGCTAGTTCAATGTCATGGATCATCAGATCATGCACCACACTGACATCGGCCGAACGAAAAGGAAATTCGCTGGTACGGCGAGCTTCCATGTACGTGGGTTGACGAATCAAATCTTTGGCGGCGACCCACGCCGGATTGAATTGTTCTACGTGTCCCACTTGCAACGTGCGACCGTGTTCGCGAGCCAAAACCACCAAGTGCACGGCGTCGGCAATGGAGTTGGTGATGGGCTTTTCAATGAATAGGTGGACGCCACTTTCCAGTAACGAAACCGCCACTTGATGATGCAAAGCCGTGGGAGCCGCGATGATGGCGGCGTCTATTCTGGACGGCAGCTGGTAAAGCTGAGCGACGGTTGGAATCTGTAATTGCTGACTCAGCGTCGTTCGCTGGGTTTCACTGGGGTCTACCACGCCGACCAGTTGGATGTCGGTTCGTTCCGCCAGAAGTCGAGCATGAATACTGCCGAGATGACCGGCACCAATAACGGCAACTTGAAGCTGGCTCACGCCGCCCTCCGCATTTCTCTGCCGCGTCCATTGCGGCCACCTTGTTGTTGTTGCACAAATTCCAACAGTTCATTCACTTGCGGTAAAAGGCGATCGTCCGAACGCAGGATTTCTCTAGCGTGTTCCAAACCGACTTTGCTGCGATACAACAAGCGGTAAGCTTCATTCAACGCGCGAACGACGTCTTGCGGAAAGTCGTTGCGTTTCAAAGCGACCAGGTTGATGCAACGAGGCCGAGCGGGCGAACCTTCGACCAACATGTACGGCGCGACATCGTGTAGCACTCGGCTCATGCCACCCACAAAGCTATAACGACCAATCGTGGTGTAGTGATGAATCGCCACTGCACCGGAAATGGTTGCATAGTCTTGCACGTGCACGTGACCACCCAGCAACGTGCCATTCGCCATGATCACTCGATCACCCAGCCGGCAGTCATGTGCCACGTGAGAACAAGCCATGAAGTAGCAGTGATTGCCGATAGAAGTAATGCCATCTTCCTTTTCGGTCGCTCGATTTACCGTGACCGATTCACGAAAGACATTGTGATCGCCGATGATGACTTGCGTGTCGGAACCTCGGTAACTCAAGTCTTGCGGTTCGCCGCCAATTACTACCGAAGGATAGAAGTGGTTGTAGCGACCAATTTTGGTGTGCCCCATGACGGTCACGTGGTTTTCTAGGCGAGTTCCGGCTTCAATCGTGACGTGGGGGCCGATCACACAGTACGGTCCAATTTCAACGCTATCCGCAATTTGTGCTCGAGGATGAATCACGGCGGAATCAGCCACAGATGACATGCAACGCTCCTTCAGCGAACCAGCAGATGAAATAGGACCTTTAGTTTTGGTAGTTGATGGGCAGAATATTAGGAAAGAATTTCCTTTTGCACTAGGCCGATCGCTGCCATTTATTTTGCGATGGATTTTCCGCCAACAACACGCCTGCCAGCTGCGCATTCAAGCGGTGACCGCTCTTCTGCGCCACAAATTGGCCAATGAAATCGCAACCAGCTAACGCCAAGTCACCAATCAGATCCAGTGTTTTGTGACGCACGCATTCGTCTTCAAAACGCAATTCGTTGTCAATCACGCCCTCGGCACCAAAGACCAAGACGTCCTGCGGTGTTACTCGTTGTGCCAAGCCCTGACTACGCAGCCATTGCGCTTCATGCTCCAAAATAAACGTTCTAGCGGGCGCCAATTCACAAACGAAAATTTCGGGCGTGATTTTCGAACGAAACGATTCGCGACCAATAATGCTGTCCGAACCATAATCCAAACGGTATTGAACAGCGAATTCGTCTTTCTTGGCCGGACGTGCTTCAATCCAAGTTTCTTCGTCACCTACTCGAGTCACATCGGTTACGCGAATCACGCTTCGCAGTGCTTCTTGCCGCTGAATTCCGGCTTGTTGCAGGACTTCTACAAACGGTAGGCTGGAGCCATCCGCGCCCGGCATTTCCGATTCGTTCACCCAGACTTCGCAATTGTCAATCTGTAGGCCCGCCAACGCGGCCATGATGTGCTCTACCATCTCCACTTGGACGCCGTTGCAGGCCAAAGTGGTGCGGCGAGGTGCTTCGATGCGAAATTGGACATGACCCGGAATGCGAGCGTGATCGCAATCGGTGCGAACAAATACGATACCTGTGTTTGGATCCGCCGGACGGAACTCAATTTCCACGTCCCGACTGCTCCACAAACCAAAACCACGATATCCAACAGGCTTGCCTATCGTGGTCTGTTGCCGTTGATTCACTTCCAAGATGCCGTTCCAGAAAATCTAACCAGAAGCAGTGAACACAGCCCGTCATGCCAAGACGGCACAAGCTTGTTCAATGCCAACAGAATATACAATCGCAAACAGTCCAGCCAAACGAGATCTACACACGTTTGGCGTCTAATTGATAAATCGCGATGTCTATGAACAGATGTAATGCATCCACTACTTCGTAGAGCGAGGTGCTGCACGACGAGCCGTGTTGGCTCGGTTCAAGCGGTCCAGGATTTGACCTGTGATATCCAGATTCTTTTGGTACACGATCGCTCGGTTCACGCCAGCGAGAACCGAATTTCGATCATCCTGATCAATTTTTTCGCCGCTGTACCGCAAAACTAGGCCAATGCCGTTCTGCGTGGCATATTGTTCAATCGCCTGTTGAATTTGCATATAGGTCAAGTAATAGACTCGCGCTTCCTGTTGTAAGAATTCCTTCTTACGAAGCTGCATCTTCACTTGTAAATCCGCAGCCTTGCTGGCCAAATCTTCTTCTAGCCGTTTATATTCAGGAGTTCCGGCGCGAAACGCCTTCAGCTTGTCGCGTTCCTTCGTCAAGGCGTCGCTTTGCTGACGCAGCAGGTTTTCATACTGCTGTACGTCTTCCTTCATTTTCTCCATGGCGCCCTTGAAGCCATTGTGTTCTTGGAAGATGTAGCTGATGTCGACCACCGCTACAGGCCCGCTCGTAGATCGAGGTGCTTGGGCGTTTGCATTGATTGCACAGAAAACGACAAGTGTGGTAGCCAACGCTACGCATTGCTTTGAACGTACGTTCACGATCAGCGCTCCTTGCTGGGTCCGGTCTTCCTGACCTCGTGATTAAAAAACAAAACCTTTACTTCTTACGCGTCTTGTCCCGTTCCGTTCGAAAGAATTGGACAAGAAAATTGAATGCAGGCGGGCCGTATTCTGCCGATATCGCCATTTTACGTAAAGGGCAAAATCTGGCCAAAATCGTTCGAATTTTAAGGTTCGCCAAATTCCCGGCTGCCGTGCTGTTGCGAAAACAGCATGCATAGGCGTTCGATACTTAGTCCGTTATCGGGAAGGACCGAGTTTAACTTTTAGCGATTGTTCCGATTCTTCTCGTAACAGAAAAACTTCCACCTCCTGATCCACTTGAGCAGCATCCAAAATACCCAGCAAATCCGCTTGCGAACGAATGGGCGTGTCGTCCACTTTGGAGATAACGTCTCCTGCTAGCATTCCGGCCGCAGCGGCGGGACCATCCTCCGCAACCGAAGCAACCGCCACGCCCTGTTCGGTAACATCGCCCAGGACGATTCCCAGAACGGGGCGGTTGGGACGAGTTCGTTGTTTCGCATCTTCACTGACCACATAGCCAAACCGCTGACCAGCGTTGGCCACCGCTTCGGCAGTCAGATAGAACAAGTCCGTGATTTTAGCCAACCCGTTGACGTCAATCCGTTCGACGTCGTCACTGGGGCGGTGATAGTCACTATGCAATCCCGTAAAGAAATGCAGAACCGGAATCTGCTGGCCATTGAACGAAGCATGGTCGCTGGGGCCATTGCCACCAGGGACTGTCGTCAGCTGGATACCCACTTGTTTGGCAAACGAATCCAACAGCGGTCCAAATTCCGCCGCCGTGCCCACACCATGCACCTCCAGCGGATTTTCTCGCAACCGCCCAACCATATCCAGATTCAACATGGCAACCGTTTTTTCCAAGGCAAATCGTGGATTTCGGACATAATGAGCACTTCCCAGCAAACCGAGTTCTTCGCCTGAAAACGCCATGAACACAATCCGACGCGCAGGTCGTTTTTCTTGCGCAGCGAATCGCCGAGCCACCTCTAGCAATGAAGTCACACCCGATGCGTTGTCATCCGCTCCGTTATGCACGGCAGTGGTCCACGGTGCCAGCGAACCTTGTCCTCCCATGCCTACATGGTCATAGTGCGCGCCCAAGATGAGCGTTTCGTCAGCTAGATCTCCATGTCCTTCCAGCACAGCAATCACGTTCTTGCCTTGCAACGGCTGACGATGGATCTTGGCCTGCGCCACAACTCGCCAACCGGTCAGTTCGAAACTCTGCGGCGACAACTCTTTGTCAATTGCTTCTTCAATCGAATCCAAGCTGCGATCTGCCACTGATTGAATGGCTTCGCGAAACAGATTTCGCCGACAAAAAAAGGCTGGGACTTCGGCCGAAATCAAATCGGTCCCGGCTCCCAAATGACCTAAGATCTTATCCGCGTTTTGAAAACGTTGGTCCAGCGATTCGAGTTGTTTTGTCCGCTTCAGGATTTCTTGGCGGTATGCTTCGAATTCTTCGTCTGTAGGCGATTCCTTGGCGTTAAACCCTGCGTGAAGCTTGGTCAGCGCATCGAGCTGTCGTTGCCAACGTCGTTTGGTCGAATTGTGTTCGCGCTGTGATTCCTGCCGGTCGTTGACCATGATGACGGCTGCCGCACCATGCTTGACGGCGTTTTCCATCTTGGTTGTGAAATACGCGTGCTCGGACGGTGCAGCCCCGTTGAAGATACTTTCCGCATCGGACTGCTGAGGTTCCTTGCGCAGCATCAGCACCGCTTTGCCTTTGACATCTACGCTGGCGTAGTCATCGTAATTCAAATCCGGAGCGGTAATGCCGTAGCCGACAAACACGACGGGCAAATCCACGGTGCCGTTGCCACCCAACGCCAGTGGTACAAAATCTTCGTTCAGCTGGGGTGATTCGGAATCCTGGCCCCCTGTCTCTTCGGTCGTTTCGGCACCTTCTTGCGTCAAGCGAAAGGCATTCTCGGCCGGGTCGCCCAAGGTTGCTTGCGACTGGACGTCATACAACTGAAACGGGCCGCCATCTATCAAGTCGATTCGCAATCCCAGCGAACGGAATTCGTTGGCAATGTATTCGGCCGCCACGTCCATTTCCGCCGACCCGGTCGCTCGGCCCTTCAATTCGTCCGAAGCCAAAAACTCCAGCGAAC